>JAKBCG010000286.1:1726-3513 GCA_021808035.1 Pseudomonadota bacterium | reverse complement strand
ACGAGTTCGGCGGTGCAACGGGCGCGAATCCGGCCGACGTCCGCGCCCGCCTCGAGCGCGAGGCGGGCGATCTCCTGAAATATCGCGGCCGCCTGCGCGATCGGCGGATTCCCGCCGGAGAGCAGCCGGCATCCGGCCTGCGCGAACGCGGCCACCGCGCCGAGCGGCTGATTCACGTGATGCGCGAGCCACGCCGCGAATTCCTCGAGCTCCACGCGGTGCGCCACTTCCGCCACCGCGGGGACCGCGCGCTCCGTCCCGGCCGCGACCGGATCCCGTGCGCCTTGCTGTCTACTCATGGGTGGGATCGTCGCGCGCCGCGCGGCGTCCCGCAGCAGTGGATTCTACCTAGCGCGGATCCGCGCGATCGCCTGCGCCGCGCGTTCGAGGACTTCGGGGCCCGCGGTCGCGACCTCGACCACGTCGGCGCGCTCGTCGTCGCCGAACGGCTCCATCGTCGCGAGCTGCGCGTCCAGCACGCCGCGATCCGCATCGGAGGGGTCGGTGCCGCGGCGCCGACGCGAGGCGATCCGGTCGATCAAGGTCGGCCGGTCGGTCCGGCAGGACAGGATGACCAGCGGCACGCGCGCCTCGGCGGCAAGCGCACGGTAGCGGTCCCGGTCGGCCCGACGCAGACTGGCCGCATCGACGATCGCCGGCGTGCCGCCCGCCAGGCAGGCGCCGGCACACGCGATCAGCCGCTCGTAGATCAGATCGTCCGTACGCGGATCGTGGGCGACCGGGGAGTCGCCGGCGAGACGCCTGCGTTCGACGTCGGAACGGATCCTGACCGCACCGAGCTTCGCGACGAGCCGCTCGCTCAACCAGGACTTCCCCGATCCCGACGGTCCGTGCATCGCGACGAGCACCGCCGGTCGCGGATTGGCGAAGCCGGCGGCGGTGTCGATCCGCGCGCGCATGCGGTCGGTGAATGCCTGGCGTGCGGCCTGGGTCTCGGCGGCGAGCGTGTCGACCATCGCGCGGACCAGCGCGCGATGCACCGCGTAGAACGGCAGCGACGCGACCCCGGCGTAGTCGCCGGACTCGGCGAGGTAGGCATCGAGGAACACCGCCGCGAGGTCGGTGCGCGACCGGCCGGCGAGGTCCATCACCAGGAACGCGGTGTCGCTCATCACGTCGATCCAGCGCAACCCCGGATCGAACTCCAGGCAGTCGAACGGAATCAAGCCGCCGGCCCAGCGCACGATGTTGCGTGCGTGCAGATCGCCATGGCATTCGCGCACGAACCCGGCGGCTTCGCGGTCCTCGAAGCGATGCGCATCCCGTTCGAGCCGGTCGTGCGTCCAGTCGATCAGCCGGCCGAACTCGGGGACGGATCCGGGCTCGCCGACGTGGGCGAGGAGTGTCGCCAGAGTGGCGAGGACCGCGGTGCGCATCCTCCGGCTGTTCGCTCCGTCCGGACGTCCGAGGTCGATCGGCGCGTCCGCGTGGAAGCGCGCGATGCGGCGGCCCAGGCCGGCGATCTCGGCGGCCTCGACCGCGTTGTGCTCGAGCAATGCGCAGAGCTCCTGGGTTCCGTCGAACTGGCGCATCTTCACCGCGTACTCGATCGCGGCGCCCGTGCCGCCGACGCGCAATCCCTGCGCGGCGCGTACGATCGGCACGACCTCCAGATAGAGTTCGGGGGCCAGGCGGGCGTTCAGGCGCCGCTCCTCCTCGCACAGGAAGTGTCGACGCTCGAGCGTGCTCGCGTCGAGGAACTCGAACCGCACCGGTTTCTTGATCTTGTACGCGAACTCACCGGTCAGCACGACCAGCGAGGTGTT
>JAKBCG010000286.1:0-1716 GCA_021808035.1 Pseudomonadota bacterium | reverse complement strand
GTTGGTCTCGATCACCCGCGGGGACGTGACCGGATGAGGATACGCAGCCGGGTCGAGCCACTGCGCAACCCCCCACGGAGCCGGCGTCCCGCCGGCGGGGTCGGTGCCGCTCATCGCCCGCATCGTCATCGGTACTCCGCGACCGGCCGTCATCGAGCCCTCGTCGGTACTCTAGGCCGGCGCGCGGTCCGCGGCCATCGGGAGCAGGCGCGGATCACTACGGGGATATCCCGGGTGCCCGCCACGTGTGCGATCATCGGGCCGCTGCCGCCGGTGCGGCGTCGACGAGGATCCCGCTCCCATGCCTCAGTATGTCGCGTCGATCGACCAAGGAACCACCAGCACCCGGTTCATCGTGTTCGACCGCGGCGGCAACCCGGTGGCCTCGGCGCAGCGCGAGCACGCCCAGATCTTCCCGCGACCGGGCTGGGTGGAGCACGACCCGCTCGAGATCCTCGACAACACCCGACAGGTCGCGGCGGAGGCGTTGTCGCGCGCGGGCCTGCGCGCCGCGGATCTTGGCGCGATCGGAATCACGAACCAACGCGAGACCGTGCTCGTCTGGGATCGCCACAGCGGCCGGCCCTTGCACAATGCGCTCGTCTGGCAGGACACGCGCGCCGACGCCCTGGTCGCACGCCACGCCGCCGACGGCGGCCACGACCGATTCCGCGAGAAGACCGGCCTGCCGCTCGCGAGCTATTTCAGCGCACCGAAGCTCGAATGGCTGTTCGCCGAGGTTGGCGGCGCGCGCGCCGCGGCGCAGGCGGGCGACGCATTGGTCGGTACCATCGACGCCTGGCTGGTATGGCACTTGACCGGCGGGCCGCGCGGTGGCGTGCACGTCAGTGACGTCACCAACGCGAGCCGCACGCAGTTGATGGACCTCGCGACCCTGGATTGGGACGAGGAACTGCTCCGCGAATTCGGCGTGCCGCGCGCGGCGCTGCCGCGGATCGTCGCGTCCAGCGAGTCGTACGGGGTGGTGCGCGACGGACCGCTCGCCGGGGTTGCGCTCGCGGGAATCCTCGGGGACCAGCAGGCCGCGCTGGTCGGGCAGGCCTGTTTCGAGCCGGGCGCGACCAAGAGCACCTACGGGACCGGGTGCTTCCTGCTGACGAACACCGGCACGCAACCGGTGCGCTCGCGCGCCGGGCTGATCACCACCGTCGCCTACCGGTTCGGCCGGGATGCGCCGCGCTACGCGCTCGAGGGCTCGGTCGCGATCGCCGGCGCGCTCGTGCAGTGGCTGCGCGACAATCTCCGGTTGATCGAGCGCAGCGCCGACGTCGAGGCGCTCGCGCGCGAGGTCGAGGACAACGGCGACGTGTACCTCGTGCCGGCCTTCTCCGGGCTGTACGCTCCATATTGGCGGCCCGACGCCCGCGGCGTGATCGCCGGGCTGACCCGCTATGCGAACCGCGGGCACATCGCGCGCGCGGCGCTCGAGGCGACCGCGTACCAGACGCGCGACGTGCTCGAGGCGATGCGCGACGATTCAGGCACGGCAATCGCCGAGCTCAAGGTCGACGGCGGCATGACGGTGAACGAGACGCTGATGCAATTCCAGGCGGACATCCTCGGCATCGGCGTGCTGCGGCCGAGGACCGTCGAGACGACCGCGCTCGGGGCCGCCTTCGCCGCGGGGCTCGCGGTCGGCTACTGGCGCAGCGGCGCGGATCTCGCGGCGGAGCTCACGATCGAGCGGCGGTTCAC
>JAKBCG010000285.1 GCA_021808035.1 Pseudomonadota bacterium | reverse complement strand
CGTAGGACTGCAGCTCCGCGCGCAGTTCGGCGATCTCGCGGGTCTGTTGCACCGGTTCGGTGCGATCGGTGATCAACAGCACCCGGGGCGATCCGGCCTCCGTCGCCGCGGTGCCCGGGGTCTCGAACCGGTACCACACGGTCGTCGGCGTGCCGTCGGCGCCCGGCAGGCGCAGCTCGACATCGTCGCAGCGCCGCGGGGCACGGCGCTCTTGCAGCAGGTCGGACAGTTGCGCCAGGACCTCCTCGCTCGCGATCGGCTTCAGGATCTCACGCCAATGCGCGCCGATCAGTCGCGTGTTGCGTAGCAGCGACTGGGCGGCACGATTCGCCGCGGTCACGTGGCCGCGTGGATCGAACCCGACCACGCCTTGCGAGACGGCGTCGAACCCGGCGTCGCGCGCCGGCGGCGCTTCGGGGGCGTCCGTCTCGGTGCGACCGACCGACGCGAACCAGGAGGCGACCTTCATGCGGCCGCCTCGACCGCGGCGCCCAGGTCGGCGAGCAGCTCGTCCGTGGTCGCATAGCGATCCCCGGGGCGCTTCGCCATCAATCGATCGAGGACGGGCTGTTGCGCGCTCGCCGCCGCCGGCAACCGCGGAACCGGCGCATTCGCATGCTGCGTCATGATCTCGATCGCGCTGCGGCCGACATAGGGTTTGCGGCCGGCGAGCATCTCGAAGAACATGACGCCGAGACTGTACAGGTCGGTGCGAGCGTCGGCCTTCTCGCCCTGCGACTGCTCCGGGCTGATGTAGTACGGCGAGCCGAGCACCTGACCCGCGCCGGTGACCGAGTATTCTTCGGCCGAGCGGCGCGCGAGCCCGAAGTCGATCAACACCGGGGAGTTGTCCTCGCGCAGCATCACGTTCGCGGGTTTCAGGTCCCGGTGCAGGATGCCGAACACGTGGATCACCCGCAGCGCCTCGGCGATCGACCGCAGGTAATAAAGACTCTCCTCGACGCTCAGCGGGTTGCGCAGCCGCGCGCGCAGGTCGCCGCACGGAAAGTACTCCATCGCGAGGTAGGACTGGTTCGGCAGCACCCCGAAGTCGTAGATCTCGGCGATGGAGCGATGCGCGATGCTCGAGATGATCTCGTACTCCCGCTGGAAGCGTTCCGCGTCCTCCAGTTCGCGCGCGCTCGCACCGCGGTGAATCACCTTGAGCACGACGTTACGCCGCAGCCGGTCGGCGCGCGCGAGGTACACCGAGGAGAAATGGCTGGTCGCGAGCCGCTTCACGATCGAGTAGTGCGGGACCTCGGGCGCGGCCGGATCCTGCAGCGCACCGCCGAGGATCGCGGTTTCACGGACGGTCTCGCTGTGGCGCGCATGGGCGTCCGCGACCGCCGCGAGCAGCGCGTCGCGCGAGAGCGAGGCAACCGGCAGGTAATCCCGCGCGCCGCTCTTGAACGCGCGCACCGCGGCCTGCTCCCCGCCGTGCTCGGCGAGCACGATGCAATGGAGCGACGGCCGGGTGCGCAGCCACTCGAGCATCGAGGCGATCCCATGGGCGGTCGTCCCGTCGCTGCCGAAGTCGATCTGCAAGATCAACGCATCCGGCTCGCGCGCGGCGAGCAGCCGCGCGAGCGCGGTGGTGTCGCCCGCCGGCACGACCGCCGCGGTCGCGGCCGGCCAGTGACTCGTCACGTGGTGGGCGAGCCACTGCAGGCGCTTCGCGTCGCTGCCGACGGCGATCACGTACGGGGCGCTCGATTCCTCGGTCATGGGAGCCGACTGTAGCGGCCGGATCGCCGGAATAATGCGCCGCGGTTCAAGAAAAATTGAAACCAAATCGGGTCTGAGGCGGTCAGAAGGGGTGTTTTCGGATCTCTCCATACGGAAGGGGCATATTCGAATGGGCAGTCTCAGAACCTGGTCGCTCGCCATCGCCGCCGGCCTGTTGGTCGCGGTCGTCACCCACCAACGGTCCACCGCGTTCGCCGATTCCTTGCAGGGCGGCTCCTCGCCCGCGCCGCTCCGTCTCGCGTCGACCGCGGGTCCCGGCGGGACCGCCGCGGCGCCGGAGGTCACCGGATTGCCGGACTTCTCCGGGCTGGTCGAGCGCAACGGGCCGTCGGTCGTCAACATCAGCGTGATCGAGAAGCCGCAGCAGTCGAACGTGATGCAGTGGAACGGCAACGATCCGCTGTCGCAGTTCTTCCGTCAGTTCCAGATGCCGCCGCAACAGATGCCGCCGGAGCGGGCGATCGGATCCGGCTTCATCATCAGCACGAACGGCTACATCCTCACCAACGCCCACGTCGTCGACGGCGCCGCGCGCGTGACCGTGAAACTCACGGACCGGCGCGAGTTTCCGGCGAAGGTCATCGGCATGGACAAGCGCAGCGACGTCGCGTTGCTGAAGATCGCGGCGCATGGGCTGCCGGCGGTCCGCTTCGGCGATCCGTCGAAGATCAAGCCGGGTCAGTGGGTCGTCGCGATCGGATCGCCGTTCGGCTTCGACAACACCGTGACCGCCGGCGTGATCAGCGCGACCGCCCGGGCGTTGCCGGGCGAGGACAATTACGTGCCGTTCATCCAGACCGATGCCGCGGTGAACCCGGGCAACTCCGGCGGCCCGTTGTTCAACATGCAAGGGCAGGTGATCGGGATCAACTCCCAGATCTACAGCCGCACCGGCGGATTCATGGGCATGTCGTTCGCGATCCCGATCAACATCGCGCTGAACGTCAAGGATCAGCTGTTGAAGTACGGCACGGTGCGCCGCAGCCGGATCGGCGTCGAGGTGCAGGACCTGAACCAGCAGCTCGCCGAATCCTTCGGCCTCGGCATCCCGCACGGCGCGCTGATCAGCGGCGTCGATCCGAAGGGTCCGGCGAAGCTGGCCGGCCTGCGGCCGGGCGACGTGATCACCAGCGTCAATGGGCAGCCGATCGAACGGTCGATCGATCTGCCGACGATCATCGCGGAGCTCCCGCCGGGGTCGATCGCGCACCTCGGGATCTGGCGCGATCACAAGGCGACGATCGTCGACGTGCGCACCGTGCTGCTGCACGGCCGGGGCACCGAGCTCGCGAGCAACGGCAGCGTCCACGGCGACGGCGGCAAGCTCGGCATCGCGGTGCGTGAGCTCAACCCCGATGAGCGACGGCAGCTGCACACCCGGGGACACCTCGTGATCGAAGGGGTCTCCGGGCCGGCGCTGACCGCGGGACTGCAGGCGGGCGACGTCGTGCTCGGCGTCAACGGCATGCGGGTCGACACGGTCGAGCAGCTGCGGCGCGCGGTCGCGAAGGCCGGTCACAGTGTCGCGTTGCTGATCCAGCGCGACAATGCGCAGATCTACGTGCCGGTGGACATCGGCTGATCCGGGGCGCCGGTGTACACCGGCTGACGAATCGGATCTAATCGCGGCGATGCAAGCCCCGTCGCCGCTCCTGTCCGCGAGCCACGGTCCCGCCGGCGATGCGCCGGCGCGGACCGCGGCCGCGCCGTTCCTGCCGATGGACCGCGCCGAGATGGACGCGCTCGGCTGGGATCGTTGCGACGTGATCG
>JAKBCG010000010.1 GCA_021808035.1 Pseudomonadota bacterium | reverse complement strand
TCATCGTCGCCTCGTCGGGGAATCGGATGTAGTGGAAGAAGCAACGCCGCAGGAACGCGTCGGGCAGCTCCTTTTCGTTGTTGCTGGTGATCACGATCACGGGCCGGTGCTTCGCCCGGATGGTCTGCCGCGTCTCATAGACGTGGAACTCCATCCGGTCCAGCTCGCGGAGCAGGTCGTTCGGGAATTCGATGTCGGCCTTGTCGATCTCGTCGATCAGCAGCACGGGCTGCACGTCGCTCTCGAAGGCTTCCCAGAGATCGCCCTTGACGATGTAGTGGCGGATGTCCTGCACCCTGGCGTCGCCGAGCTGGGAGTCGCGCAGTCGCGAAACCGCGTCGTACTCGTACAGCCCTTGCTGCGCCTTCGTCGTCGACTTCACGTGCCACTCGAACAGCGGCTTGTCGAGCGAGCGGGCGATCTCCGCGGCGAGCAGGGTCTTGCCGGTCCCGGGTTCGCCCTTGATCAGCAGCGGTCGGCCGAGCACGACCGCGGCGTTGACCGCGGTCGCGAGCTCCGGCGTCGCGACGTAGCGGTCGGTGCCCTCGAACGAGCGGCTCACCGCCTCATTCCGCCGCGACGCGCACGATCTGCATCGAATTGGTCCCTCCGGACACCCCGCTGCGCTCGCCCTTCGTGACGATCACGAGGTCGCCGGCTTCGACCAGGCGCAGGTCGAGCAGCTGCCGGAAGATCGAACGGTACGGGCGGTCCGGCTCCGCGAGCGTGACGTCGTACGCGACCGGATAGACGCCACGGTACAGCGTGACCCGGCGCAAGGTCTCGATCTGGCGGGTGAACGCGTAGATCGGGATGTCGGACCGCACGCGCGACATCCACAGCGTCGTCGAGCCGGACTCGGTCAACGCGACGATCGCCTTCACGCTCAGGTGATTCGCCGTGTACATCACCGCCGCGGCGATCGCCTCGTCGGTCCGCTCGAAATGCCCGCTGTTGCGCAAGCGGGCGCGCATGTGCGCGTCCTGGTATTTCTCCGCACCGAGCACGATCTGCGACATCGCCTCGACGACCTTGACCGGATGCTTGCCCGAGGCCGTTTCCGCGGACAGCATCACCGCGTCGCTCCCCTCCATCACCGCGTTGGCGACGTCGGAGACCTCGGCGCGGGTCGGAATCGGGCTCACGATCATCGATTCCATCATCTGGGTCGCGGTGATCACGACGCGGTTCTGATGCCGCGCCTCCTGGATGATCTGCTTTTGCAGGCCCGCGAGCTCCGCGTAGCCCATCTCGACGCCGAGATCGCCGCGCGCGACCATCACCGCATCGCTCGCGCGGACGAGGCTCGCGAGATTCTCGATCGCCTCGGCACGCTCGATCTTCGCGACCAGCAGGCCATGACCGCCCGCTTCGCGCAGCAGCGCGCGCGCCTCGTTGATGTCCGCCGCGTCGCGCGCGAACGAGACCGCCAGGTAATCGACTCCCATTGCGGCCGCCGCGCGGATGTCCTCCCGATCCTTGTCGGTGAGCGCGCCCGCCGACAGGCCGCCGCCCTGGCGGTTGATGCCCTTGTTGTTGCCGAGCTCGCCGCCGACGAGGACGCGCGTGTGGATCCGCGGGCCCTCGATCCGCTCGACCTTCAGGCTGATCTGGCCGTCGTTGAGCAGCAGCACGTCGCCGACGAACACGTCGGTCGGCAGCTTCTTGTACGCGATCCCGACCGCTCGGGCGTCACCGGCGTCGACGCCGAGCGACGCGTCGAGCACGAACTCGCCACCGTCCGCGAGCGTCACCGGACCGGCGGCGAAGCGCTCGATGCGGATCTTCGGGCCCTGCAGGTCGCCCAGCACGCCGACGTAGCGGCCGGCCGCGACAGCCGCGTCCCGCGCCTGCCGGGCGCGTCGCGAGTGATCGGCGCTCGTACCGTGCGAGAAATTCAGGCGCACCACGTCGACACCGGCGGCGACGATGCCCGCGAGCACTGCGGGGTCGTCGGTCGCGGGCCCGAGGGTCGCGACGATCTTCGCCCGGCGCAGGAGCGCGCTCATCCGGCCCGCTGCTCGAGGATCTCGACCGCCGGCAATTTCTTGCCCTCGACGAACTCGAGAAACGCGCCGCCGCCGGTCGAGATGTAGGAGATGCTCTCCTCGACGCGGTATTTCTCGATCGCGGCGAGCGTGTCGCCGCCGCCCGCGAGTGAGAACGCCTTGCTGCGGGCGATCGCGTTCGCCAGGGCGCGCGTGCCCTCGCCGAACTGGTCGAATTCGAACACGCCGACCGGACCGTTCCAGATGATCGTGCCGGCCGCCGCCAGGATCTTCGCGAAGCGCTCGGCGGTGTCCGGACCGATGTCGAGGATCATCTCGTCGGCCGCGACCGCGTCGACCGGCTTGACGTCGGCCTCGGCGGTCGCCGAGAACTCCTTCGCGACGACGACGTCGGTCGGCATCGGGATCTCGATCCCGCGTCTGCCCGCCTGCGCTATCAAGCGGTTGCAGATGTCGAGCATGTCCGGCTCGTAGAGTGATTTGCCGACCTTGCGACCCTGGGCCGCGAGAAAGGTGTTCGCGATGCCGCCGCCGACGATCAGGCCGTCGACCCTCGCAAGCAGGGCTTCGAGCACGGTGAGCTTGGTCGACACCTTGGATCCGGCGACGATCGCGATCATCGGCCGCGCGGGCTTCTCGAGCGCGGTCTCGAGCGCGACGAGCTCATTGACGAGCAGCGGTCCCGCACAGGCGATCGGCGCGAACTTGGCGACGCCGTGCGTGCTCGCCTCCGCCCGGTGCGCGGTGCCGAACGCGTCCATCACGTACACGTCGCAGAGTGCGGCCATCTTCTTCGCGAGATCGTCCGAGTCCTTCTTCTCGCCCTTGTTGAACCGCACGTTCTCGAGCAGCACCGCGTGGCCTTCGTCGACCTCGACGCCGTCGAGCCAGTCCCGCTTCAGCGGGACCGGCACGCCGAGCAGCTCTCCCAGGCGCTTCGCGACCGGCGCGAGCGATGCCTCCTCGCTGAACTCGCCCTCCTTCGGACGTCCGAGGTGCGACATGATCATCACGCGCGCGCGCTTCTCGAGCGCGAGCCGGATCGTCGGCAACGCGGCCCGGATCCTCGCGTCGCTGGTGACGACCCCGTCCTGGATCGGGACGTTCAGGTCCTCGCGGATCAGCACGCGCTTTCCCGCGAGCTCGCAGTTCGTCATCTTCTTGAGGTTCACGGCAGATCCCCACCGCCGGCCGCGGGCGCGCTCACTTCGCCTTCGACCAGGCGACCGTGGTGTCGAGCATGCGGTTCGAGAATCCCCATTCGTTGTCGTACCACGAGCACACCTTGACCAGCGTCCCTTGCATCACCTTGGTCAGGGTCGCATCGTAGGTCGAGGACGCCGGGTCGTGATTGAAGTCGACGGACACCAGCGGCTTGTCGTTGTACGCGAGCACGCCCTTCAGCGGGCCGGCCGCGGCCTCGCGCACGATCCCGTGGATCTCCTCGACGCTCGTCGCTCGCGCCGCGACGAACGACAGGTCGACGATCGAGACGTTGATCGTCGGCACGCGGATCGCGAACCCGTCGAGCTTGCCCTTGAGCTCCGGCAGCACCAGACCGACGGCGGCGGCCGCGCCGGTCTTCGTCGGGATCATCGACATCGTCGCCGATCGGGCGCGCCGCAGGTCGGTGTGATAGACGTCCGTGAGGACCTGGTCGTTCGTGTACGAGTGCACCGTGGTCATGACCCCGGAAACGATCCCGATCCTGTCGTTCAGCACCTTCGCGAGCGGGGCGAGACAGTTGGTGGTGCAGGACGCGTTCGAGATCACCGTGTGCGTCGACTTCAGCACCCCGTGGTTCACGCCGTAGACGACGGTCGCGTCGACGTCGTCGCCGCCCGGCGCCGAGATCACGACCTTGCGCGCGCCCGCGGCGATGTGCGCCGAGGCTTTCGCCTTGCTCGTGAACAGCCCCGTGCACTCGAGCACGACGTCGACCTCGAGGTCGCGCCACGGCAGCTTCGCCGGATCCCGTTCGGCGACCACGCGGATGCGGTCGCCGTCGACGACCATCGAATCCCCGTCGACGTGCACTTCGCCCGGAAACCGGCCGTGCGCCGTGTCGTACTGGGTCAAGTGGGCGTTGGTCTTCGCGTCGCCGAGATCGTTGATCGCGACGATGCGCAGCTCCGCGGTGCGCTTCGCTTCGTAGAGCGCGCGCAGGGTGTTCCGACCGATGCGTCCGTAGCCGTTGATCGCCACTTTGATTGCCATCGTGTTCCCGTCCTCAGTTGGTCTTGTGTCGAGACGAATCGCGATCCGCGGCCGCGAGCACGGCTTCGATCGCGCTGCGCACCTTGTCGGCCGTGAAGCCGAAGTGCTGGAAAAGCGTCTTTGCGGGCGCCGACTCACCGAAGCGGTCGATCCCGAGGATCAGCCCGTCGGGCCCGACGTAGCGCCACCAGGGCTCGCGCACCCCGGCTTCCACGGCGACCCGCGCGCGCACGTCGCCCGGCAGCACCGCGCGCCGGTACGCCTCGTCCTGGCGCTCGAACGCGCTGAGGCAGGGCATCGACACCAGCCGCACGCGGCGGCCGGTTGCGGCGACCGCGCGAACCGCGTCCGCGGCGATCGCGACCTCCGAGCCGGTCGCGATCACGATCGTCTCCGGCGGCCCGTCCGCATCGATCAGGATGTACCCGCCGCGCGCGGCCGCCGCGAGCTGCGCGGCGTCGCGCGGTTGCGGTGGCACGGCCTGGCGGGTCAGCACGAGGCAGGTCGGGGCCGAGCGGTTCTCGATCGCGGCGCGCCACGCGACCGCGGTCTCCGCCGCATCGCAGGGCCGCCACAACTCGAGCTGCGGGATGATCCGCAGGCTCGCGACCTGCTCGATCGGTTGGTGGGTCGGACCGTCCTCGCCGAGTCCGATCGAGTCGTGCGTGTACACGAACACGACGCCGAGGCGCATCAACGCCGCCATGCGCACCGCGTTGCGGGCGTAGTCGGAGAATACGAGGAAGGTTCCACCGTACGGAATCAGGCCGCCGTGCGCGGTGATCCCGTTCATGATCGCGGACATCGCGAATTCGCGGACCCCGAAGTGGACATAATCGCCGTCCGGCCGGTCGGGCCCGAGCGTGACCGAATTCCGCCGCAGGGTGCCGTTCGACGGTGTGAGATCCGCCGAGCCGCCGATCAATTCCGGCAGCACGGGGCCGATCGCGTTCAGCACCGCCTGCGACGACTGCCGGGTCGCGGCCGCGGCCGTCTCGGCCTGCGCGCGCGCGACGTGCGCCGTCGCACAAGCCGCGAACTGCGACGGCAACGTCCCGTCGAGGCGACGCGCGAGCTCCGCGGCGAGGTCCGGGTAGGCCGTCCGGTACGCGTCGAAGCGCTCGCGCCACTCGGCTTCGGCACGCGCGCCCGCCGCGCGCATGTCCCAGGCGGCGCCGATCGCCGCCGGGATCTCGAACGGCGGGTCGGGCCACCCGAGGTACTCGCGCGTGGCGGCGATCTCCTCGGTGCCGACCGGCTCGCCGTGCATCGATGCGCTGCCCTGTTTGTGCGGCGCGCCCCAGCCGATCACCGTGCGGCAGCACAGGAACGAGGGACGATCGGTGATCGCCCGCGCCGCCGCGAACGCCGCCTCCAGCGACTCCGTGTCGTGTCCGTCGACCCCCCGCAGCACGTGCCAGCCATAGGCCTCGAAACGCGCCGCGGTGTCGTCCGCGAACCAGCCCCGCACCTTGCCGTCGATCGAGATCCCGTTGTCATCGTAGACGGCGATCAGCTTGCCGAGCCGCTGGGTGCCCGCGAACGAGGCGGCTTCGTGCGAGATGCCTTCCATCATGCAGCCATCGCCGCAGAACACGTAGGTATGGTGATCGACGATCGCGTGACCAGGGCGATTGAACTGGGCGGCCAGCGAGCGCTCGGCGAGCGCCATGCCGACCGCGTTCGCGAATCCCTGCCCGAGCGGGCCGGTCGTCGTCTCGATGCCGAGCGCCGGATCCCGCTCGGGATGGCCTGGCGTCTTCGAACCGTACTGTCGGAACTGGCGCAGGTCGTCGATCGTGAGCGGGTAGCCGGTCAGGTGCAACACCGCGTAGAGCAGCATCGATGCGTGGCCGTTCGACAGCACGAACCGGTCGCGATTCCACCAGCCGGGGTTCGCGGGGTTGTAGCGCAATACGCGGCGCCACAGGACCTCGGCGATGTCCGCCATGCCCATCGGCGCGCCCGGATGCCCGGAGTTCGCCCGCTGCACGGCGTCCATCGCCAGGACTCGGATTGCATTGGCAAGCTGTCGGCGGGTGGGCATGCGGCGTTGCGCTTCGTGACGTGACCGGGATCACCATTGTCCCCGATGCGGCCCCCGCCAGCAACGCCGGCCGGACGCGACCGGCGCGCGCGCGCCGCGGGATGCGGCGGGGATTCGCGCGCCTATGACCCAGTTCACCGTCCCCGGGCTCGCCGCTTGCTAGCATTTCATCATGTTCGTGTTACAGATCACCGACCCGCACCTGTATGGCCGCGCGGATCGGAAGTTGCGCGGCGTGGCGACCGACGCGAGCCTGCGCGCGGTGCTCGACGCCGTGCATGCGCGATATCCGGATTACGAGGCGCTCCTGGTCACCGGCGATCTCGTCCAGGACGACCCGACGGCGTACGCACGCTTCCGCGCCGCGTTCCGGGGGATCCACAAGCCGGTGCTGTGCATACCCGGCAACCACGACGACCCGGTGGTGATGGCGCGCGAATTCTCCGCCGCGCCGTTCCAGCACTGCGGCACGTACTCGAATGGCGCTTGGCGGATCGTGATGCTCGACAGCACCGCCGCCGGCGACGTCGGCGGTCGACTCGGCGATGCCGAGCTCGCCAGATTGGACGAGGAACTCGGTCGGACGCCAGGCCATGCGCTCCTGTGCCTGCACCACCAGCCGATCCCAATGGGGAGCCGCTGGCTGGACGAGATCGGCTTGCGGGATGCCGCGGATTTCTGGCGGGTCGTCGATGCGCACCCGAACGTGCGCGGCGTCGCCTGGGGACACGTGCACCAGTGCTTCGACGGGCGGCGCGGATCGGTGCGGTTGTTCGCGACACCGTCGACCGGCGCACAGTTCGTGCCGGCGAGCGATCGTTTCGCGATCGACGACCGCCCGCCGGCGTTCCGCCACTTCGAACTCGACCCCGACGGGCGGATCCTGTCCCGCGTGCAATGGGTCGAAGCGCCGGCCCGCGCGGCGGCGATCGCCGCCGGCTAGCCAGCGGGGCGCCCGCGGGGCGCTCAGCGCGCCATCGGCCGGTTCCCGCCGCGGCCATCGCAGCGGGCCGCGGCGCCGCGCCGCGCCTTCCACCGTGCGAGCATCGCCTTCTGGCCCGGCGTGAGCAAGCCGAAGAACTTCTCGCGCATCTCGCCGCGACGCATCACCAGTTGCGAGAACAACGCGCCGTTCGCCTGGCTCACGTGCGCGAGTACGCTCGCGTAGTTCGGCGCGTCGGGGTTGGTCGCGCGCAATTGCGCCTCGTTCGCACGCATCTGTTCGTGCAAGCGGCGTAACGCGCCGTGCTCGTCGCGCCAGATCGTCATCGCGGATTGGCGCTGCGCGGCGGTGAACCGCAGCCGGCGCGCCATCCAGCGCCACGGCGGCGGCCGATGCCATCGACCCGCTTGCGGGCCGAGCGGACGCCGGATGACGATCCACTCGGTCGCGCCGCGATCGTTCACCGGTCCGCGCATCCACGGCCCTTGCATCCCCGGTCCCTGCATCCAGGGGCCGGGCATCCACGCCCCCCGCATCCACGGTCGGTGACCATCCGCCGTTCCGCCGGAAGGCGCTGCGCCGTCCCCGGCCGACGGCGGCGGTGCCGCGCCGTCCACCGACGCCCGCGCCGCGCGCGGCGCGGCGATGCCGAGCGCGATCACCGCGACCGCGATCACGCCGGCCGCCCTCGCGATTCGATTTGGATTCCGCATGCCATCGTCCTCCTGAGTCTCGTTCGATCGATTGACCGGGAGGCAGTCTAGGCGCGGACACCGTGAACGAGTGTCGTCGGCAGCGCAAGGATCGGCAAAGTTCTGTGAATTCCAGCGTCGGCCCATGCGCGGTAGTGCAAAGATTTGTGAATCCGCACCCGAGGATCCGACCCGGGTACCCCGGGGTGTGCCAGAGTATGCGCTCGAGGAGGAGCGAGACTGGAGGGCGGCACGCGAGATGAATGCGAACGGCGCGTTTTCTGGCGAGAACGGCATCGCGCGCGTGCTGCTCGTCGACGACGACCGCGAACTGTGCCAGATGCTCACCGAGTACCTGAGCGGCGAGCGGTTCGACGTGACCAGCGTGCACGACGGCGGCGAGGCGCTGCGCGCGCTCCGCGGCCACGACTTCGACATCGTGATCCTCGACGTGATGCTGCCGAGCGTCGGCGGATTCGACGTGCTGCGGGAGCTCGGCGCCGCGCACCCGACCCCGATCCTGATGCTGACCGCGCGGGGGGACGACGTCGATCGCATCGTCGGTCTCGAACTCGGCGCCGACGATTACCTCGGCAAGCCGTTCAACCCCCGCGAGCTCGTCGCCAGGCTCCGCGCGATCCTGCGACGCGCGCCGCTGCGCGCGGCGCGCACCGACGCACCCGAGTCGCTCGCGGTGGGCCCGATCGCGCTGCATACGGGGACGCACCAGGTTCGCGTCGCGGGCGACCCGGTGCCGCTCACCGGCGCGGAGTTCCGCGTGCTCGAGCTCCTGATGCGTTCGCCGGGGCAGGTGATCTCGCGTGAAGCGCTGACCGAGCAGGCGCTCGGCCGCAAGCTGGTGCCGTACGATCGCAGCATCGACACGCACATCAGCAACCTGCGCCGCAAGCTGGATTTGGAGAAGAGCACGAACCCCGGGATCCGCAACGTCCGTGGCTCCGGCTACATGCTGACGATCGCTGAGGACTAGGATGTTCGTCCGGATCTTCGTGCTGTTCTGGCTGGCGATGACGGTGATCGCCGGCGGCAGCATCGCGGTGACCGACGCGATCGCGACCCGGGAATTCGAGTCGCACGAATGGCAGCGACACGCGCCGGTCGAGCTGGCCGCGGCCGAGGCGCTCGCCGCCGGCGGGCCCGCGCGCCTGCGCGCGTGGGTCGCGGCGAACGAGCATCGCGTGCCGGGTCACGATCTGTTCGTCGTCGGTCCGGACGGCAGGGACATCCTCGGCCGCCCGCTGTCGCCGCCCGCGATACGGCGCTTGCGGCTCGGCCGCCGCGCCGCGGCGCTCGTCAAGCATGACCGCACGCAGGGAATCCATCTGCAGCCGATGCGCCCCTCGCCCCGGCTGGTCACCGCCGACGGCGCCGCATACACGATCCTCGTGGTCCCGCGACGCTCGATGTTGTTCGGCGCGTTCGCGCTGCCCGGGATTCCGCCGGCGGTGCTCGCGATCGCATTGATCGTGAGCGCGATCGCGAGCGGCTGGCTCGCGCGCCACCTGTCCGCGCCGATCCGGCGGATGCAGGCGGGCGCGCGGGCGCTCGCGTCGGACAACCTCGCGGTGCGCGTGAGCGTCGGCCTCGACGGCCGGCGCGACGAGCTCGCGGTCCTCGCCCGCGAGTTCGACGCGATGGCCGATCAGCTGCGCGCGACGCGCGCGGCACGGACCCGGCTGCTGCGCGACATCTCGCACGAGTTGCGGTCGCCGCTCGCGCGGATGCGGGTCGCGGTCGCGCTCGCGCGCCGTTCGCCCTCCGACTCGGCGCGCCAGACCGACCGGATGGAGCGCGAGATCGAACGGCTCGACGCCCTGATCGGCCAGGTGCTGAAGCTCGCGCGACTGCAGGACGAGTCGCCGCGCCTCGACCTGGAGCCGGTCGATCTCGGCGAGCTGCTCACCGAGATCGTGAGCGACGCGAACTACGAGGCGGCGGCGAAGCGCGGCTCGGTCCGGTTCGCGGCGGACGCCCCGATCGAGGTGGCCGCGAACCGTGAGCTGGTGCGCAGCGCGATCGAGAACGTGCTGCGCAACGCGATCCGCTACAGTCCGGAGGGCGCAGCGGTCGAGGTCGACCTGCGGGCGTTCGACGACGCGGCGCGGATCTCGATCCGCGATCACGGCCCCGGTGTCCCGGCCGCGGACCTGGCGCGCATCTTCGAACCCTTCTACCGGGTCGCGGAATCGCGCGACCGCGACAGCGGCGGCGAAGGGATCGGCCTCGCGATCACCGCGCAGGTGCTGCGCGCGCATGGCGGCGGTGCGCGCGCGAGCAACCGGCCCGACGGCGGTCTCGAAGTGGTGCTCGAGCTGCCGCGGCGACCGACGCTCCCGGGCGAGACGCGGACCGTGTAGTGGATCTAGAATCCGTCGCGGCCGATCGACCGCGAGGAGACGCCCGGTGAGCCTGTACGAAGAAGCCTGCGAATACATTCCTGGTGGCGTGAATTCACCGGTGCGCGCGTTCCGCGGCGTCGGTGGCGATCCCGTGTTCGTCCGCCGCGCCGCCGGTTCGCGGATGTTCGCCGCGGACGGCCGCGAGTTCATCGATTACGTCGGCTCCTGGGGTCCGGCGATCCTCGGGCATGCCGACCCGCGGGTCGTCGCCGCCGTCCAGCGGGCGGCCGCGGACGGATTGAGCTTCGGCGCGCCGACGGAGCTCGAGACGCGGCTTGCGCGCAAGGTCGTCGAGACGATGCCCGCGATCGAGATGCTGCGGTTCGTGAGTTCCGGCACCGAGGCGACGATGAGCGCGATCCGCCTCGCGCGGGGGTTCACCGGCCGCGAGACGATCGTGAAGTTCGAAGGCTGCTATCACGGCCACTCCGATTCGCTGCTGATCAAGGCGGGCTCCGGTGCGCTGACGCTCGGCGTGCCCTCCTCGCCGGGCGTTCCGGCGGACCTCGCGAAGCACACGGTCACGCTCGCGTACAACGATCCGCAGGGGGTGCGGGACGCCTTCCGGGCGATCGGCGACTCGATCGCGTGCGTGATCGTCGAGCCGGTCGCGGGCAACATGAGCTGCGTGCCGCCGGCCGCCGGCTTTCTCGAGACCTTGCGCGCCGAATGCGATCGCAGCGGCGCGTTGCTGATCTTCGACGAGGTGATGACCGGGTTCCGCGTCGCGCTCGGCGGCGCGCAGGCCCTGTACGGGATCCGGCCGGACCTCACGACCCTCGGCAAGATCATCGGCGGCGGGATGCCGGTCGGCGCGTTCGGCGGCCGTCGCGACGTGATGCGCCGGCTCGCGCCGCTCGGACCCGTCTACCAGGCCGGAACGCTGTCGGGCAATCCGGTCTCGATGACCGCGGGGCTCGCGACGCTCGAGGCGATCTCGGCGCCGGGCTTCCACGCGCACCTCGCGGCGACGACCGCGGCGCTCGTCGAGCGGCTCGAGGCGGCGGCGCGCCGCGCCGGCGTGCCGCTCGCGACCAATCACGTCTGCGGGATGTTCGGGCTGTTCTTCACGCCGGAATCCCGGGTCGATTCGTACGCGAAGGTCGCCGCCTGCGATGCACGGCGGTACGCACGCTTCTTCCACCAGATGCTCGCGGCCGGCGTGTATCTCGCGCCGTCGGCCTTCGAGGCGGGCTTCGTCTGCGCCGCCCACACGCCCGCGGACGTCGACGCGACGATCGGCGCCGCGGAACGCGCGTTTGCGGCGGTCGGCGCGGCGACGGCCGCGGCTCCCGGATCGGTCGGTTAGCGATGCGCGCGTTCGCGGCCTTCGTCGCGGCGATCACGTTGGCGCTGCTGATCGGCGCCTGCGTCGCCTATCCGGCGTACTGGCTCGTCGGCGGGATCGGCCATTGGGCGTTCCACCGGGTCGCCGAGCGCGTCGCGATGCTGGTTCTCGCGGGCGAGCTCGTCTGGCTGTGCCGCCGCCTCGACCTGCGGACGCGCGCCGACTTCGGCTTCGGCCTGCCGCGGCGGCGGTTCATCGCGCAGGCGCTGATCTGGGGCGTGGTCGGGATCGCGACCGCGGCGCTGGGGGCGGCGTTCCTCCTCGGCGCGCACCTGCGCGCGATCGCGCCCGGGTTCACGCCGTCGGCGGGCAGCATCGCGCGGATCTTCCTCGCCGGCGTGGCCTCCGGGATCGCGGTCGCGCTGATCGAGGAGACCGTGATGCGCGGCGCGATGCAGACCGCGATCGAGCGCGAATCCGGCCCCTGGGCGGGGGCGCTGTTGACCGCGCCGGTGTTCGCGGTGCTGCACTTCTTCGCGAAGGCGAGCATCCCGCACGACGAACTCGCATGGCGCAGCGGCTTCGTGCTCCTGTCGCGCTCGTTCGTGCCGCTGTCCCATCCGTCGGCCGTGCTCGACTCGTTCCTGTCGTGGCTCACGGTCGGCTTGATCCTCAGCATGACCCGGATCCTGACCGGCAACAATGCGGTCGGGATCGGCCTGCACGCAGGCTGGGTCGTCGTGCTGCGGATGCTGCAGCTCGCGACCGTGCGCGATTCGGCGACGCTGTCGTCGGTCTGGGTCGGACGATTCGACGGGATCCTCGGCTACTGGGTGCTGCCCTGGGGCTTCGCGATCGCGGTCGCGTTGTGGATCACTCGCGCGTTCTGGGTGCCGCCGGCGTCGAGTCGAGCAGCCGCAGCACCCGTTCTGGCAAACCGCCGAAGCCGCCGTTGCTCATGATCAGCCAGTGATCGCCCGGCCGTGCGCCGCCGACCAGGCGGTCGGCGAGTTCGTCCACGGTCGCGGCGAAGTGCGCGCGATCCCCAAGGGACGTGACCGCGGCGCGCAGATCCCAGCCCAGGTTCGGCGGCGTCAGGAACCACGCGGCATCCGCGGCCGTGACGGCCGCGGCGAGCGCGTCGCGGTGCACCCCGAGTTTCATCGTGTTCGACCGGGGTTCGAGCACCGCCACGATCCGGGCGTCGCCGACGCGCGCACGCAAGCCCGCGAGCGTCGTCGCGATCGCGGTCGGATGATGGGCGAAGTCGTCGTAGACACTGACCCCGCCCGTGACGCCGCGCAGCTGCATGCGGCGCTGGATGCCGCGGAAACGGCACAGCGCCTCGACCGCGCGCGACGGCTCGACGCCGACGTGTTCCGCCGCCGCGATCGCGGCCAGCGCATTCAGGACGTTGTGGCGCCCGATCAACGGCCACTCGACACGTCCGACCACCGCGCCGCGCCGCAGGACCTCGAAGCGGTCGCAGGCGCCGCCGTCGATGCGTGCCGCCCAGTCGCCGCCCAGGGCGTCGATCGCGAAGCGCTCCCGGGGCGTCCAGCAACCGGCCGCGAGCACGTCGGCGAGCGCCCGATCCTCGCCGTTCACGACCACCCGTCCGGCGTGCGGAACGGTGCGCAGCAGCTGGTTGAACTGCCGCTCGATCGCCGCGAGGTCCGGGTAGATGTCGGCATGGTCGAACTCGAGGTTGTTCAGCACCACGGTCCGCGGGCGGTAATGCACGAATTTGGCGCGCTTGTCGAAGAACGCGGTGTCGTACTCGTCGGCCTCGATCACGAAGCAAGGCGCCGAGCCGAGCCGCGCAGTCGTGGTGAAATTCTCCGGCACGCCGCCGATCAGGAAGCCGGGCGCGAGGCCCGCGGATTCGAGGATCCAGCTCAGCATGCCGGTCGTCGTCGTCTTGCCGTGCGTGCCGGCGACCGCGAGCACGTGCCGTGACCGCAGCACGTGCTCGGCAAGCCATTCGGGACCGGAAACGTAGGGGAGTCCGCGATCGAGCATCGCCTCCACGACCGGCATTCCCCGGCTGAGCGCGTTGCCGACGATCACGACGTCCGGATCGAGGTCGAGCTGCGCCGCCTCGTAGCCGTCGATCACCTCGATACCGACGGCCGCGAGCTGCGTGCTCATCGGCGGATACAGGTTGCGGTCCGAACCGGTCACGCGGAACCCCGCTTCCCGGGCGATCGCGGCGATGCCGCCCATGAACGTCCCGCCGATGCCCAGGATGTGCACGTGCATCGTCAGTTTTCCCCGGCCGATTCGGTCATAATTTCGTTTCGAGAGCGCCGGCAGAATTGTACACGCGGAACCCGACAGTGCCCGACCCCAATTGGATCGACGACGAACCCGGCCTCGTGGAACTCGCGCGGCGTCTGCAGACAGCCGGCCGTGTCGCCATCGACACCGAGTTCCTGCGCGAACGGACCTTCTTCCCGCGACTGTGTCTGTTGCAGGTCGCGGCCGAACGCGAGATCTGGTGCGTCGACACGCTGGCGCTGCGCCTCGATGCGCTCGGGCCGCTGCTCGAAGCCGCCCCGGTGAGCAAGCTCGCGCACGCCGCGAGGCAGGACCTCGAGGCGTTGCACCACGCCGCGGGCCGCATCGTCGCGCCGGTGTTCGACACCCAGGTCGCCGCCGCGTGCGCCGGGTTGAAGCCGCAGATCGGCTATGCCGATCTCGTGCGCACCTTGCTCGGCGTGAGTCTCGACAAGGCACACACGCGCACCGATTGGTCCAAGCGGCCGCTGTCGCGCGAACAGATCTCCTACGCGGCGGACGACGTGCGCTACCTCGAAGAGATCGCCTCGATGCTCGAGGAGCGCGTGCGGGAGCTCGGACGCGAGGCCTGGGTCCGCGAGGACTGCGCGGCGCTCTCGGACCCACGTCTCTACGAATCCGATCCCGATTCGGCCTGGGAACGGCTCGGCGGGATCGCCCGTCTCGAGCCGGCCGCGCGGGTCCGCGCGAAGGCGCTCGCCGCGTGGCGCGAGCGGACCGCGCAGCAGCGCAACCTTCCGCGCGCGTGGATCCTGCCGGACGCGGCGATCTACGAGGTCGCCGAAGCCGCGCCGGCCGATGCGAGCGAGCTGGCGCGACTCCGGTCGATGCCGACCCCGTACGCGGCGAAATTCACCGACGGCTTGCTCGGGGCGTTGCGCGAGGCCGCGGCGACCGGCGACGCCGACCTCGAACCCGCCCGCCCCGCCCGGCCGACCGATGCGGAGCGTGCCGCGATGGAGCGAATGGCGAAGGTGCTCGATTCGCATGCCGCCGAGCTCGGCGTGAGCGCCGAGGTGCTCGCGACCCGCGGCCAGATCAAGGCGCTCGCGACCGGCTCGCGGGCGGTCGGCGCGCTCGCCGGCTGGCGCCGCGCGGTGATCGGCGAGCGCCTGCTCGCGGTGCTCGAATAGAGCGCGAGGGGCCCCGACTCAACCCGCCCGCCCGCTCCGGCGCCGTTCGACGGCGGCATCGATCACCCGGTGCAGTTCCCGGAATACGTTGGCGATTTCGGCGTCGGCTTCGACGACGCGCAGCAAGCCGTTGTCGGTGTAATGCTGGATCAACGGCTTCGTCTGCGCCTCGTAGACCTCGAGCCGCTTGCCGATCACGCTCTCGGCATCGTCCGGTCGCTGCACGAGCCTCGGACGGTCGTCGCAGCGCGTGCAATGCGGCGGCGTCCCCGGCGGAGAGGTGAATATGTTGAACACCCGCCCACAGTCGGCGCAGGTGCGCCGGCCGGTGAGTCGCTTGAACAGGACGCCGAGATCCAGGTTCATCAGCACGACCGCGTCGAGCGGCTGACCCAGATCGGCGAGCAGCGTCTCGAGCGCGACCGCCTGCGGGATGTTGCGCGGGAAGCCGTCGAGAATGAACCCCGCGGCGGTGTCGGGACGCGCGAGCCGCTCGCGGATCATCTCGAGCACGATCACATCGTCGACCAGGCGACCCTGGTCCATCGCCGCCTTCGCGCGCATGCCGAGATCCGTTTGCCGGGCGACGGCCTCGCGCAGCAGGTCGCCCGTCGAGATCTGCGGCACCCGGTAGGCTTCGACGAGAAGTTGCGACTGCGTGCCTTTCCCCGATCCCGGCGCGCCCAGCAAGACGATACGCATGGTTTTTTCTAGTTCAGCGGATTCAAAGGGCGCTAACCTACCGATGCGGGGCCCGAGCGTCAAACCGGTCCGGGTCCGCGCGCCGCCCGCGAAGGATCGCCAGGAGCGTCCCGCCGCCACTCGACCCGTGCCGCGACGGCCGCGATCGGCTATCCTTCGCCCTTTGGCGGATCGACGGAAAAGGGAACGATGGCGGCGGCAAAAACCCGGAGTTCGGGCCCAAGGAACGCGTTCTACGCGCAGTCCGGCGGCGTCTCGGCGGTGATCAATGCCTCGGCGTGCGGCGTGATCGAAACCGCGCGGGCCCATCGGCGCCGGATCGGGACGGTGTACGCGGGGCGTCACGGGATCCTCGGTGCGCTGCACGAAGACCTGATCGACACCGGCCGCGAGAGCGCCGCGGTGATCCGCGCATTGCGGCACACGCCCGGGGGCGCGTTCGGCTCCGCGCGCTACAAGCTGGCGAGCCTCGAGCGCAACAGGGCGGAGTACGAGCGCCTGATCGAGGTGTTCCGCGCGCACGACATCGGCTATTTCTTCTACAACGGCGGCAACGACTCGATGGACACCGCGCAGAAGGTGTCCGAGATCGGCCGCTCGATGGGTTATCCGCTCACCTGCATCGGCATCCCGAAGACCGTCGACAACGACCTGCCGATCACCGATTGCTCGCCGGGATTCGGATCGGCGGCGAAGTACGTGGCGATCTCCACCCGCGAGGCGGCCCTCGACATCGCGTCGATGGCGCGCACCTCGACCAAGGTGTTCGTGCTCGAGGTCATGGGCCGGCACGCAGGGTGGATCGCGGCCGCGGGCGGTCTCGCCGGGCGTGGCGCGGCGGACGCACCGCACGTGATCCTGTTCCCGGAGATCGCGTTCGACCGGGACCGATTCCTCGCGAAGGTCAAGGCGACGGTCGAGCGGCGCGGGTATTGCGTGATCGTCGTGTCCGAGGGCGTGCGCGACGCGGACGGTCGGTTCCTCGCCGAGGCCGGTACGAAGGATGCGTTCGGCCACGCGCAGCTCGGCGGTGTCGGGCCGCTGATCGCCGAAATGACCCGCAGCGCGCTCGGCCTGAAATTCCACTGGGCCGTCGCCGACTATCTGCAGCGTTCGGCCCGGCACATCGTCTCCGCGGTCGACGTCGAGCAGGCCTACGCGGTCGGCAAGGCCGCGGTCGAGTTCGCGCTCGCGGGCAAGGACGCCGTACTGCCGGTGATCGTGCGCCGGTCCTCGAGCCCGTACCGCTGGACGATCGGCGAGGCGCCGCTCGGCGCGATCGCGAACAAGGAAAAGAAGGTGCCGCGCAGCTTCATCACCGCCGACGGCTTCGGGATCACCGCGGCGTGCCGGCGCTACCTCGCGCCGCTGATCGAGGGCGAGGACTACCCGCCATACCGGGGCGGCCTGCCGGACTACGTCGAGATCAAGGGCGCGCCGGTGCGCAAGCGGCTGAACAAGCCCTTCGTGCTATAGTCGCCGCCCGTTGCGACGGCGAATCCTCTGGGCGAATACCCGGGATTTTCGATAAAAACCAAGACGCTGACCAGTAGACGGAGACGGATTCATGAACCTCGACAATGCGCTTTGGCTGGCCATCTCGGCCGGCGTGATCGCGATCCTGTATGGCCTCTTTTCGATGCGTTGGATCCTCGCGCAGCCGGCGGGCAACGAGCGTATGCAGGAGATCGCCGCGGCGATCCAGGCCGGCGCCCAGGCGTACCTGAACCGTCAATATTCGACGATCGCCCTGGTCGGCGCGATCCTGTTCGTCGTGCTGGGGCTCACCCTCGGCTGGCCGACGGCCGGCGGCTTCGCGCTCGGCGCGCTGCTCTCCGGATCCGCGGGCTACACCGGCATGTTCATCTCGGTGCGCGCGAACGTGCGCACCGCGCAAGCCGCGAACAACGGGATCAACGCGGCGCTCAAGGTCGCGTTCCGCGGCGGCGCGATAACCGGCATGCTGGTCGTCGGGCTCGGACTGCTCGGCGTCGCGGCCTATTACCTCGCGATGCGGCACTTGCTCGGGGACCCGGGCGCGGCGCTGCGGTCGCTGGTCGGCCTCGCGTTCGGCGGCTCCCTGATCTCCATCTTCGCGCGGTTGGGCGGCGGCATCTTCACCAAGGGCGCCGACGTCGGCGCCGACCTGGTCGGCAAGGTCGAAGCGGGGATTCCGGAGGACGATCCGCGTAATCCCGCCGTGATCGCGGACAACGTCGGCGACAACGTCGGCGACTGCGCCGGGATGGCCGCGGATCTGTTCGAGACCTATGCGGTCACGGTGGTCGCCACCATGCTGCTCGGCGGCCTGGTGATGGTCAACCTCGGCGAGAAGGCCGTGCTGTTCCCGCTGGTGCTCGGCGCGATCTCGATCGTCTCGTCGATCGTCGGCACGTTCTTCGTGCGCACGAGCGAAGGCGGCAAGATCATGAACGCGCTGTACAAGGGCGTGATCGTCTCCGGCGTG
>JAKBCG010000284.1 GCA_021808035.1 Pseudomonadota bacterium | reverse complement strand
TGCTGCTCGGCGGCGGATCGGGATGGTCGGACGGCGGTGGCTTCGGCCGTTGGGATGGATTGGGCGGCGGGGTCGGAGGCACGGAGGCCGGGGGCACGGAGGCCGGAGGCGGTGGTGCCTCCGGGAATTGGTGACGACGTTCGTGCGCTGGGTCAGGCACCTGCTCACGCCCCCGTGGTGGATCCGCATCGTTTTTTCGACGCGTACGCGCGCGGCGATCGAAGCGGCGATCGGGCGTGCCGGACGCGACCATGCGGGCGAGATCCGTTTCGCGGTCGAGACGACGTTGCCCATCGCATCGTTGTGGCGGCGGGTGTCGTCACGGCAGCGCGCGATGGAGGTTTTTTCGTCGCTTCGCGTCTGGGATACGGAACGGAATAACGGCGTGCTGATCTATGTGCTGTGGGCCGCGCGATCGGTCGAGATCGTCGCGGATCGCGGGTTCGCGGAGCGGGTGCGTCCCGCGGAGTGGGCGGCGGTCTGCCGGTTGATCACCGGGTATTTCCGCGAGGGCCGTGTCCGTGACGGCGCGATCGCCGGAATCGAAGCGGTCGGGGTGTTGCTCGCGCGCCAGCATCCATCGGCCGCGGCATCCGCCGGCGTCGCAGGATCGGCGTCGCTCGACCGATCGGGATTGCTATGACGTTGATTCGTTGAGATAATTGAAGGTTACCGGAGCCGTGTCAAGGTCGCCGCAGGTGCATCGATCGCAACGCCATCGCTTATGAATCCGCCGAATCTCACCCCGTCACCGATGATCCGCGCGCTCGCGGTCCTGATCGCGAGCGCGAGTCTGGGAGCGTGCTCCTTGTTCCGGCCGCCGGCCCCACCCGATCAGCGCGCCGACGTCGCGCCGGCTGCGCCGGCGCCCGCGCCCGCGCCGGCGTTGCCGACCCCGGTCGCTCAGGATCGGTTCGTGCTCAAGGGTCCTTACGACGACGTCGTCGGCACCGTGCAGCGGACCACGATCGGTCCGCACGACACGCTGTCGGACGTCGCGCGCCGCTTCGACATCGGTTACGACGAGGTCACGCTCGCCAATCCCGGCGTCGATCCCTGGTTGCCCGGGGTCGGTCGGGTGGTCGTCGTGCCGACGCAGTTCATCCTGCCGGAGGCGCCGCATCGCGGGGTCGTGATCAACCTCGCGGCGATGCGGATCTTCTATTTTCCGCCGCGCCGCCGCGGTCAGCCGCAGATCGTCTACACGCATCCGATCGGGATCGGGCGGGTGGCCTGGAAGACGCCCGAAGGGACGACGCGGATCATCGGCCGGCAGAAGGACCCCGTGTGGATCGTGCCGAAGTCGATCCGCGCCGAGCATGCGAAGGAAGGCGACCCGTTGCCCGCGGTCGTGCCCGCCGGCGACAACAATCCGCTCGGCCTGTACATGTTCCAGCTCGGCTGGCCGGGCTACCTGATCCACGGGACGGACAAGCCCTATGGCGTCGGGATGCGCGTGAGCCACGGGTGCATGCACCTGTACCCGGAGGACATCAAGCAGTTCTTCCACATGATCCCGGTCGGCACGAAGGTCACCGTCGTCAACCAGCCGTACCTGTTCGGCTGGCGTGACGGCCGCCTGTACATGGAGGCGTTCGCGCCGTTGAAGGGCTACCGCCGCCTGAACTGGACGGCCGAGCGGCGCCAGATGCTGCAGCGTGCGCTGCATACGCCGGCCGGTCGCGCGGCGATCCGGCGCGGCTTGCGGATCGACTGGGGACGCGTCGTCGCGCTCGTGCATGCGCCGCGGGGCGTGCCGGTCGCGATCGCGCAGCATTCGCCGGGAGTCGACGCGGTCGTCGCGCAGGCGCCGCTCGTCGCCGACACGGTGCCGAAGGGCTCGAACTGGAACGGCGTCAATCAGCTGTCGATCAGCACGCAGACGTACGATGAACTGACCGGCATCGGTCCTTCTCACAAGAAGGCGCCTCCCGCGGCGACTCCCCCATCGGCGAGTCCCCCATCCGGACATTGAACCCCCGGCACGCGCTCGCGATCGCCGCGTTCACGCTCGGCATCGTGAGCGCGCCGTTGCCGGCGCGAGCCGCCGCAACCGCCGAGCGTTCCTACGCGAACCTCGACGCGTTCAGGGTCACGCGGATCGCACTCGATCTCGACGCCGACTTCGCCGCGCATCAGCTGCGCGGCACCGCGGTGCTGACCGTGCGACGGCTGGATCCGTCGGCCAACCACCTGGTGCTCGACACCGCGGGCCTGAGGATCCTCGAGGTCGCCGAGCTGACGCGCGTGACCTATGGGGCGTCGAAGCCGATCGCGCCGTTCTGGGTCAGCCGTCCGTTCCGCCTCGGGGTGCCCGATCCGGTCGACGGCACCTCGTTGATCATCGACGTGCCGCGTTCGGACGAGACCCGGGAGTCGTTCCGGATCGAATACGAGACCTCCCCCCACGGGCTCGGCCTCACCTGGACCACGGCGCGCGCCGGCGGACACGGTGGGCGGTTCTTCTACGCATTGTCGCAGCCGTACGGCGCGCGCAGCTGGATCCCCTTGCAGGACAGTCCGCGCGCCCGCGTCCGGGTGGCGTTGCGCCTGCGTACGCCGTCGGACATGGTCGCGCTGCTCACCGACGCCGGTGACCCGGCGGCGGCGCCGGCCTTCGCGCCGTCGTCGAAGCGCGCGGCCGTGCATGCGTTGATCACGCGCCGCGCGCTCGCGCCCTCGCAGCTCGACCTGGTCGTCGCCGACCTGAAATTCGCGCCGATCGACGACCGGGCCGGGGTCTATGCGGCGGGGTGGAGCGCCCGCGGCCCGGCGCGCGCGCTGCGCGACTACCCGGCGGCAAGAGCCGCCGGCGACCGCCTGCTCGGGGTGGGCGACGGCGTTCGGCGTGATTTCGTGGTGATGCCCGCCGCATTTGCGTTCCGCGCGCTCGCGGTGCCCGGGCTCAGCCTCCTGTCGCCGACCTTGTTCGATCGTGCCCGGGATCCGGTGCCGCTCGCCGCGCGGCTGCCGTTCGCGGATGCGTCGGATGCGCTCGCGCCGGCGACTCGCGCCGACGCTTGGATCGGTGAGGCATTCGCCGCGTACGCGCAGAGCCGCATCGCGGCCGAATTGGCCGGCGCGCCGGCCGCCGCCGCGCTCGACACGCTCGCCTATCTCGAGGAGCGCGCAACGCTCGCCGGCTCGCCGGCGCTCGAGCGCCTGTGCGGCGGGGTCGCCATCCGGCGATACGGTTACGTCGAGGACCGCCGGCTCGCGCGGGAGAAAGGGCGGTTGTTCCTCGCGACGCTCGCCGCGGGCCTCGGCCGGTCACGGTTCGATGCGCTCGCGCGTCGCTGGTTCGCGCAGGCGGCGGGTCATGCGACCGGCGCCGCGCGGTTCGACGGGTTCCTCGAGCATCACCTGCTCGAGCCGGGCGGATCCGCGATCCGTCGCGCGGACCTCGCGCAGTGGCTGCACGACCCGGGCGTGCCGGGCGCCGTCGCGCTGCCCGACGCGGCGTCGCTGCGCGCGGTCGACGCGGTGCGCTCCGCGTGGCTCGCGGGCCGCGTACGCATCGGCGCCCTCGG
>JAKBCG010000283.1 GCA_021808035.1 Pseudomonadota bacterium | reverse complement strand
GAATGTACGCCGCGTCGTAGCCGTCGAGGGTGCGCGACTTGACGATGACGTCCTTCAGGATCTTGTTGACCGCGTGGCCGAGATGGATCGCGCCGTTCGCGTACGGCGGCCCGTCGACGAGCGTGAACCGCGGCCGGCCGCGGCTCGCCTCGCGAATCTTCCCGTACAGGTCACCGCGCTCCCACGCCTCGAGCCGCTTCGGCTCGCGATTCGCGAGATCCGCCTTCATCGGAAAATCCGTGTTCGGCAGGTTGATCGTGTTCTTGTAGTCGGCCACAGGGCACCTTACGTCAATGAGCGGCGCGCCGCCGCCGCGTCTTCGCGCATCTGCGCGACCAATTCGTCGAGCGAGTCGAACTTGCGTTCGTCCCGCAGCTTCGCGACGAACTCCACCTCGAGATCGCGCCCGTACAAATCACCGGCGAAATCGAACAAATGCACCTCGAGCAACGGCTCGACGCCGCCGACGGTCGGCCGCGTGCCGAGGCTCGCGACGCCGGGCCACGGCGCGTCCGCGATCCCGCGCACCCGCACCGCGAGCACGCCCCACACCGGCGGCTTGTCGCGGCCGAGGCGCAGGTTCGCGGTCGGGAACCCGAGCTCGCGGCCGAGCGCCTCGCCGCGCACCACGCGCCCGAGGATCCGGTACGGCCGGCCGAGCAAGCGCGCCGCGCCCTCGAAATCACCGCGCTCGAGCCGCTGCCGCACCGCGGTGCTGCTCACGCGCACCGCGTCGACCTGATAGGGCTCGATCTGCTCGACCGTGAAGCCGTGCGTGCGCCCCGCCTCGATCAAGGTCTCGATCGTGCCCGCGGCGCGGCTCCCGTAGCGGAAGTCGTCGCCGACGACCATGTGCCGCGTGCCGAGCGCGCCCGCGATCAGCTCGTCGACGAACGCCTGCGGCGACATCGAGCGGATCCGCTCGTCGAATCGCAAGGTCACGAGCCGATCGACCCCGCAGCGGCCGAGCGCGACCCACTTCTCGCGCCAGCGCGTCAACCGCGGCGGCGCGCCCTGCGGGTCGATGAACTCCTTCGAGCTCGGCTCGAACACCAGCACCGTCGCCGGCAACCCCATCGCCCGCGCGCGCTCGCGCAGCACGCGCAGCATCTGCTGGTGGCCGAGGTGCACGCCGTCGTAATTGCCGACGGTCAGCACGCACCCGCGCCGGCGCGTCGACAGGTTTTTGAGGCCGCGAACGAGTTCCATGGCAAAGACGGCGATTATAAGGGACTTTCGCGCGAGAATTGGCGCCGCGTCATTCGCGCAGGTCCGCGCGGCGCAGGCCGAACGCGAGCAGCGCCGCGAAATACGCGGCCGCGCCGGCGACGATGCAGACCGTGAGGTGCCCGACCCGCGTCCACGCGGGCATCACGACCCAGCGCGACGGCTCGCCGGCGAGCCACACGAGCAGCACGCCCATCACCGCGCCGGCGGCGGCGACGCGCGCGATGAGCCGCCGCCAGCCCGGCCCGGGCCGCAGCACCCCGTTGCGGCGCAAGCCGCGATACAGCAGCAGCGCGTTGGTCGTCCCGGTGAGGCTGGTCGAGATCGCGAGGAACGCATGCGGCGCGGGCAGGAGCCGCAGGTACGCGAGCGGCGCGACCACCAGCAGGTTCACCCCGATGTTCACGCCGAGCGAGATCAGGCTCACCCGCACCGGCGTGCGGGTGTCCTGGCGCGCGAAGTACCCGGGCGCGAGCACCTTCACGAAGCTGAAGCCGAGCAGGCCGAACGAGAACGCCATCAGCGCGTAGGCGCTCATCTGCACGTCGTGCGCGTCGAAGCGGCCGTGCTCGAAGATCGTCGCGATCAACGGGCCGGAGAGCACGAACAGCGCGACCGCGGCCGGGAACACCATGACCAGCACGAGCTTCAGCGCCCACTCGAGCGTCGCGGACAACCGTTCGGGCGCGGCCGCGGCGTGGTGCGCGGACAGGCTCGGCAGGATCACGGTGCCGAGCGCGACGCTGAACACCCCTTGTGGAAATTCCATCAGCCGCGACGCGAAGTACAGCCACGAGACGCTCCCGGTCGCGAGGAACGACGCGATCTGGGTGTCGAGCAGCAGGCTCACCTGTGCGACCGAAGAGCCGAGGATCCCGGGGCCCATCAGCCGCGCGACGCGGCGCACCCCTTCGTGGTCCCAGCGCCAGCGCGGCCAGCCGAGCATCCGCAGCCGCATCACGAACGGGACCTGGTAGAGCACCTGCAGCACGCCGCCGACGAACACCGCGGCCGCGAGCACGAGGCCGGGGTTCGGGAAGTGCGGCGCGATCCACACCGCCGCGACGATCATCACCAGATTCGACAGCACCTGGGTGAACGCCGGCGGCCCGAAGCGTCCGTAGCTGTTCAGCACGCCGCTCGCGAGCGCGGTCAGCGACACGAACAGGATGTACGGAAACGTGAACCGCAGCATCTGCACCGCGAGCTCGTACCGGTCGCCGGTGCGCGCGAATCCCGGCGCGAACGCCCAGATGATCAGCGGCGCCGCGATCACCGCGACCACCGACAGCGCGAACAGCGCGAGCCCGAGCGTGCCGGCCGCGCCGCTCACGAGCTCGCGCACCTGCGCCTCGCTGCGGTGCTGCTTGTACTCGGCGATCACCGGCACGAAGGACTGCGAGAACGCGCCCTCGGCGAACAGCCGGCGCAGGAAGTTCGGGATCTTGTACGCGACCAGGAACGCGTCGGCGAGCGGCCCGCCGCCGAACAGGTGCGCCTGCGCGACGTCGCGCACGAGTCCGGTGATGCGCGACAGCAGGGTGATCAACCCGACCGTCGTCGTCGATTTGAAGATCGCGCGGCTCATCCCGGGGCGCCACTATAACAAGGGATCGCGCCGCACCGGATCGGCCGATTGACAAGGCTCCGGTGCGTGCGCAGAATACGCGGCTCTTTGTAAGGAGTACCGCGCTTGGCCAACACGAAATCCGCGGAAAAAGCGGCCCGCCAGTCGGAGAAGCACCGCGGGCGCAACAACGCCGCGACGTCGCAGCTGCGCACCGCGATCCGCAAGGCCGTGCTCGCGATCAAGTCCGGCAAGCAGGACGAGGCCCTCGCCGCGCTCGCCGCCGCGACCCCGGTGATCGACAGCATGGTCAACAAGGGGCTGATCCACCGCAACAAGGCCGCCCGGCACAAGAGCCGGCTGACGCGGCAGGTTCGCGCGCTCTCGAAGTGAGCCCGGGCGGCCGTCGGCCGCCTCACCACGCCTCTTCCCGGGGATCCGCCGTTCGCGCGGATTCCCGCGGATGTTCCTCCAGGTAGCGCATCACGTCCTGAACCAGCCGATCGATGCCCGCGCCGGTCGCGCCGGACACACTGAACACCGGACCCTTGAAGCGCAGTCGCCGCACGATCTCGCGCGCGCGGCGGTCCGCCTCGGCCGGCTCCAGCAGGTCGATCTTGTTGAGCACCAGCCAGCGATCCTTCGCCGCGAGCTCGGGGGAGAACTTCTTCAGCTCCGCGACGATCGTGCGGGCATCGCGGACCGGATCGGCGTCGGGCGCCGGCGGCGCGATGTCG
>JAKBCG010000282.1 GCA_021808035.1 Pseudomonadota bacterium | reverse complement strand
GTGAACGGCTTCACGCAGACCGGCGGTCTGCTCGACACGATCACCCAGGGCTTGCAAACGGGCCTCGGCAACGTCGCGAAACAGCAGGCGGCATTGACCGCGCAGCTCGCGACCTACTCGGCGACGCTGACCGCGCAGTACAACGCGATGGACGCGGCGGTCGCGGCGCTCAAGCAGACGCAGACCTATCTGACCGCCGAGTTCAACCAAGGCAGCACGCAGAGCGCGCAGCCGAGCACGAGCTCGCTGAGCAGCGGCACGACGAGCACCACGTTCGGCGGCTGACGGAGCGCGCGATGAGCTACACGCAGAACGGCGCAGCACGGTATCGGGCGGTGAACGCCCAGGGGCTGGTGGCCGATGCGAGTCCGGCGAAGCTCGTGCAGATCGCGTTCGACAACGTGCTCGCGCATCTCGCGGTCGCCCAAGGGTGCATGCGCCGGATCGAGAACGACCTGCCGCTCGCCGACGTGATCGCGAAAGGCAACGCGATCGGCAAGGCGGTGCTGCTGATCGGACACCTGAACGAGCGGCTCGACCTGGAGCGTGGCGGCGAAGTCGCGACGAACCTGCGGCTCCTGTACACGTACATGCTCGAGCGGCTCACGGTCGCGAACGCGAAAAACGACGCCGACCTCGTCGTCGAGGTCGCCGGGCTGGTGCGCGAGATCAAGAGCGGCTGGGATCGTCTCGTCGCGGAGGGGCGATGAACGGGACGTCGTCGGAGCCGAATGCGGGCTTGCGTCTCGCCTGGCGCCTGTCGCGCGAGCTCGCGCAGATCGCCGATCATGGCGAGGTCGATCGGATCCCCGCCCTCGACGCCGAGCGACGCGCGCTGCTAGAGTCGCTGCGGCTCGCGCGGGTGCCGCTCGACGAAGAGGCAAGACGGTTGTGGCAGGAGATCGCGGCTTTGAACGATCGGGCGATCGGGGTGCTGGAGCACCGCCGGCGCGCGCTCGAGCGCGAGGTGGACGTCGCGGTGGCCGGCGCGCGCGCGCTGCGGGCCTACGCGGCGAACGCCGGCGCGCCGCGGTGAGCGGGCCGCGGGCGCGGCGATGAGCGATCCCGTGCTCGGCGAGGGCCTGGTGTTCGAAGGCGTGCTGCCGCTCGACTGGCAGGAGGCGCCGCTCCCCGACGGAGCCGAGCTCGCGCGGTGGAACGCCGACGGCGCGTTGTTGCTCGGCGCCGAGGCCTCGCTAGAGGAGGCCCGCAGCCACGAGGCGCTGAAGGAGGAGTCGCCGGCGCTTGCGCACGAGCTGCAGCGGCTCGAATTCAAGCTGGACATCCTGCTGCGCCTGACCGCGGAACTCGCGTCGCATCACAGCCCGTTGCCGGCGCCGCAGAGCCTGCGATTGTCCTCGCAAGGTCTCGAGTGGACCGGCGCGGATGGGCCGCGCGTCGGTGCGACGGGGATCGTGCGCCTGTACGTGAACCGGGCGCTTCCCCAGCCGCTGCGTCTGCCTTGCCGGGTCGTCGACGAGCGGCGGGCGGGGGAACGGCGGGTCGTGCGCTTGCGCTTCATGGGCTTGAGCGATGGGGTCGTCGAGGCCCTCGATCGCCTGATCTTCCGTCACCATCGGCGCTTGGTCGCCGGCGCACGACACACGCCTGAGTGATACCGGTTCGGCCGCCACGCCGGATCGGGCGGTCGACGCCGCCGCGTTCCGTTTGACGTTCATGCTGCACTGTCATATTGTTTCGCTTGGGCATTGACTGAGCAATGTCAATAAGTTACAGAAAAACCCTGAGAAAAAGCCGTAACTAAAAGGGTTGCGGCTCACCCATAGGGTGACTGGGGGATGTGGATGGAGCCTGAGACCGTGGCGGAACCCGAAATCTTGCTCTTCGAGCCGTCCGACTCGCGCGCGATGCTCACGGAAACGGTGCTGCGCTTCCTCGAGATCGAGCCGCGCCGGGTCCACGGGTTCGAGGAGCTGCGCGAAGCGGCGCTGCGCGACGACGCGGCCTGGCTCGGGATCATCGCGGCGCAGGAGTTGATCGACACCGGCGCGGCCGAGTTCGCCGAGCTGGTGCGCGCGATGCCCCAGCCGGTGCCGCTCGCGGTGCTCGGCGCGGACCGGCGGCCGAGCGTCGCCGAGGCGATCGGCGACCTGGTCTGGCTCCCGGTCGAATGGCCGATCAAACGTACCCGGCTCTCCGCCGTACTCGCCGAGATGCAGGTCCTGCGCGAGCGGGGCAGCCGACGGCGGCCCCGTGCGCAATACCGGCCGAGCGGCCGATCCTCCGCGATGCGGATCGTGCATCGGATGATCGAGCAGGTCGCGCCGTTCGACACCAACGTGCTGCTGCTCGGCGAGTCGGGCACGGGCAAGGAACTGGCCGCGCGTCACATCCACGAGCTGTCGTCGCGGGCGGGCCATCCGTTCGTTCCGGTCAATTGCGGCGCGATTCCGGCGGACCTCCTCGAGAGCGAACTGTTCGGGCACGAGAAGGGAGCCTTCACCGGCGCGCTGTCGGCACGGATCGGCCGCTTCGAGTTCGCCGAGGGCGGCACGTTGTTCCTCGACGAGATCGGCGACATGTCCCTGCAGATGCAGGTGAAGCTCCTGCGCGTGCTGCAGGAGCGCTGCTTCGAGCGGGTCGGCAGCAATCGGGTGATCCAGTGCAACGTGCGGATCATCGCCGCGACCCATCGCGACCTGCAGGCCGCGATCGACGCAGGGCGGTTTCGCGAGGATCTGTTCTACCGGTTGAACGTGTTTCCGATCGAGATGCCGCCGCTGCGCGACCGGCTCGAGGACCTGCCGGTCCTGATCGAACACCTGCTCGAGCGCCAGACCCGCGCGGCGACGCCGTCGATCCGGTTCGACGAGGGGGCGATGCGCCGGCTCGCGTCGATGGCCTGGCCGGGTAACGTCCGCGAACTCGCGAACCTGCTCGAGCGGCTCGCGATCCTCTATCCCGGTCGGACCGTCCGTGCGGACGATCTGCCGGACCGCTACCGCGGTACCGGCACGGCGCCCGTCCCGCCCGCGGATCCCGCGGCAAGCGCCGCCGCCGCGAAGGGCGGGATCTGCTCGCCGAGCGACGATGCGCCGATGCCGGCGGCAGCGGACGATGACTGGCCGCAGGGCGGGATCGATCTGAAGGATCACCTGAACGCGATCGAGCTGCGCTTGATTCGCCAGGCCCTCGTCGAGGCCGATGGCACGATCGCGGGCGCCGCGCGGCTCTTGAAGATGCGGCGGACGACGCTCGTCGAGAAACTGCGAAAATACCAGTTGAATGCCTGACGGGAAATTGACACCGTCTTCGTCGCGACGCCGAGATTTTCGATAACTCTCTGAATTAGAAATCGAAATTTCCGGAGGCATGAATTTTGCTTCCGGCTTCGGTATGCAGTCGCTGACCGTCGAATCCCGTCATGCCTCGCGCGCCGTGCGCCGCGCCGCGCGCATCGAGCCGGACGGCCTGCGGGTCGAGACGGTGCTGAGCGCGCTGCCCGGCTGTGCGCTGCTGCTCGATGCCGAGGGCGTGATTCGCGAATGCAACGCGGCCGCGGCGGAACTCCTCGCC
>JAKBCG010000281.1 GCA_021808035.1 Pseudomonadota bacterium | reverse complement strand
CAGACCGCCTCGCGGCGGGCGGCCTGAGCGCGCGCGATCCCCCCACGAGGAGCACTGCGATGACCGCTGACGTCCACTGGAAGCTGGAAGAGGACGAGGATCACGTCGTCCACCTGATCTTCGATGCGCCCGGGACCTCCACGAACGTGCTGTCGCGCGCCGCGATCGCGGATCTCGGCGCGCGGCTCGACGACCTGGCCGCGCAGCGGCCGGCGGGGCTCATCCTGCGCTCGGCGAAGAAGAGCGGTTTCGTCGCGGGCGCGGACATCAAGGAATTCACCGCGGTCCGCACCCCCGCGGAAGGCCTCGAGCTCGTGCGAGCCGGCCAGATCGCGTTCCAGCGGATCGAGGACCTGCCGTTCCCGACGGTCGCGGCGATCCACGGCTTCGCGCTTGGCGGCGGCCTCGAGATCGCGCTCGCGTGCCGCTACCGGGTCGGTGCGGCCGACAGCAAGCTGTCCCTCGGTCTGCCCGAGGTGCAGCTCGGGATCCACCCGGGGTTCGGCGGCACGGTGCGCGCGGTACGCCTGATCGGCGTCCGGGCGGCGATGGCGCTGATGCTCGAGGGCCGACCGGTCGACGGCGCGCGGGCCATGGCGCTCGGCCTCTTGGACCGGCTCGTGCCCGGCGCCGAACTGCTCGCGGCGGCGAAGCGGTTGATCGCGGATCGGCCGGCGCCACGGTCGGCACCGTTCGCGGACAAGCTGCTCACCCTCGCGCCGGTGCGGCCGCTGGTTGCCGGTCGTCTGCGCGCGCAGGCGTCGCGGCGCGTGCGCCCGGACCACTACCCGGCGCCGTTCGCGATCATCGACCTGTGGCGGCGCCACGGCGCCTCGCCGCGCAGCGGCTACGTCGCCGAGGCGCAGTCGCTTGGCGAACTGATGTGCTCGCCCTCCTCGCGCAACCTCGTCCGGGTATTCCTGCTGCAGGACCGGCTGAAGAGCCTCGGCGGCAAGGCGGCGCGCGAGTTCCGGCGCGTGCACGTGATCGGCGCCGGCGTGATGGGCGGGGACATCGCGGCCTGGGCGGCGTTCCGGGGCTTCGACGTGACCCTGCAGGATCGCACCGACGCGCTCGTCGAGGATGCGCGCACGCGCGCGCGAAAGTTCTTCGAGAAACGCCTCGAGGATCCCGATGCGGTCGCGGCAGCGCTGCGGCGGCTGCGGGCCGACGTCGCCGGCGCCGGCGTCGCGGACACCGATGTCCTGATCGAAGCGATCTACGAGGACCTCGATGCGAAGCGCGCGCTCTACGCGGCGGTCGAACCGCGATTGAAGGCGGACGCGCTGTTCGCGACGAACACCTCGAGCATCGTGCTGGAGGATCTCGGCGCGAAACTCGCCGACCCGTCGCGGCTCGTCGGCATCCATTTCTTCAATCCGGTGACCCGGATGCCGCTGGTCGAGATCGTCCAGGGCGCGCGGACCCGTCCCGACGCGGTGCAGAGCGCGCTCGCGTTCACCCGCCGCCTCGACAAGCTGCCGTTGCCGTGCCGGAGCGCACCCGGCTTCGTCGTGAACCGGATCCTGATGCCCTACCTGAACGAAGCGATCTTCGCGTACGAACACGGCGTTCCCGCGACGACGATCGACGAGGTCGGCCGGCGCTTCGGGATGCCGATGGGTCCGATCGAGCTCGCGGACGTGATCGGGCTCGACGTCACGCTCAACGTCGGCCGCGTGCTCGCGGCCGCGTTCGGCGGGCGCGTGCCCGAGGCGCTCGTGCGCCTGGTCGCGGAGAGGAAACTCGGGCGCAAGAGCGGCCAGGGCTTCTACACCTGGCGCGACGGCAAGCCGCTCCAGCCCGCGAGCTCGCCACCCGAGATCCCCGCGGATCTCGAGGACCGCTTGATGCTGTCGATGCTGAACGAAGCGGTCGCGGCGCTGCGCGAGGGGGTCGTCACGGATGCGGACCTGCTCGACGCCGGCGCGATCTTCGGCACCGGCTTCGCGCCGTTCCGCGGCGGACCGATCCAGACCGCGCGCGAGCGCGGGATCGCGACCGTGACGCAGCGCCTCGAGCAACTCGCCGCGCAGTACGGCGAGCGGTTTCGTCCGGACCCGGGCTGGCACACGCTCCGCCTGTGACGGAGTGCCGAGGTCGAGCCACCGCCTGTGGTAGCATTTGCGCAGAATTATTGGAGTCGAACCGACGATCGCGTCGCTGAGCCTGGATGGATGACCGACCCACCGATCTCGCCCTGCTGAGGGGATTCTCGCCGCTCGACGGGCTCAAGGCGGAGAATCTGCACGCGCTCGCGCGCAAGACCCAGATCCGTACGCTCGAGGCCGGCCGCGCGCTCTTCAAGGAAGGCGACACCGAGAAGCGCACTTTCTACCTCGTGTCCGGCCGGATCGAATATCTCGCGGGCAACCGCCCGGTCGGCATCGTCGCCGCACGCACCCCCGAGGCGCGCACCGCGCTCGCGCCGATCCTGCCGCGAAAGTTCACCGCGAAGGCCCTGACCGACCTCGAGTACATCGCGATCGACAGCGACCTGCTCGACGTGCTGCTCACCTGGGACCAGACCGGGCAGTACGAGGTGTCCGAGCTCAACGCCGAGCATCCGAGCGGCGAAGGCGACTGGATGACGACCTTGCTGCAGACCAAGGCGTTCCACCGCATCCCACCGGCGAACATCCAGGCGATCTTCATGCGGATGCAGCGGATCCAATACCGCGCCGGCGACCTCGTGATCAAGCAGGGGACCGAGGGCGACTACTTCTACGTCGTGATCAGCGGCAAGTGCGTGGTCACGCGCGAGACCCCGCTGAACCGCGAGGGCATCAAGCTCGCCGAACTCGGCCCCGGCGACAGCTTCGGCGAGGAAGCGTTGATCGCGGAGGCGAAGCGCAACGCGACGGTCACGATGCTCACCGAGGGGACGCTGATGCGGCTCGGCAAGCAGGACTTCCAGACGCTGCTGAACGAGCCGCTGCTGCAGTGGGTCGACTACGACCAGGCGAGGGAGATCGTCGCGCGCGGCGGCAAGTGGCTCGACGTGCGGCTGCCGAGCGAGTTCCAGAGCTACCGGATCGAGGACGCGACCAACATCCCGCTGTACTTCATCCGCCTGAAGCTCAACTCGCTCGACAAGAACGTCCAGTACGTCGTCTGCTGCGACACCGGGCGCCGCAGCTCCGCGGCCGCGTACATCCTCTGCGAGCGCGGCTTCGACGCGTACGTGCTGAAGGGCGGGCTGTCGGACAACGAGGCGACGCGGGGGCCGCACGGGTGACGGCCGGTCCGGCAGCGGCCGGACCTCACATCGTGTGGGTCGCCTTCTCCCCGCCGAGCGCGCCGGCGAGGTAGGTCTCGATCTTCTTCTGGGTGATCCCGCGATCCTGCTCGCTGAACTGCACGCCGATCCCGGCGGTGCGCTTGCCCTGCGCGCCCTTCGGCGTCATCCAGATCACCCGCCCGGCGACCGGGATCTTCTCCTCTTCGCCCATCAGGTTCAGCAGCATGAACACTTCGTCGCCGAGCCGGTAATTGCTGTTCGTCGGGATGAACAGGCCGCCGTTCTTCACGAACGGCATGTAC
>JAKBCG010000280.1 GCA_021808035.1 Pseudomonadota bacterium | reverse complement strand
GGCGCTTCAAGGACGACGTCAACGAGGTCCGCGCCGGCACCGAATGCGGCATCGGCGTGAAGAACTACAACGACGTCCGCGAAGGCGATCAGATCGAGTGCTTCTCGCGGGTCGAGGTCGCGCGCGCGCTGTAGAGCGCTGCGCGTGGCCGCGGAGAGGGCGCGATGTCGAAGGATAATCCGCGCGCGAAGCGGCTCGCGGCGCAGATCCAGCGGGTGCTCACCGAGACGCTGCGGCGCGACGTGAAGGATGCCCGGATCGGCAACGTCACGATCACCGAGGTCGAGGTCGGCGGCGACCTGCGGACCGCCAAGGTGTATTACCTCGTGTTCGGGCATGAGGGTCCGGATCCGCGCGTGCAGCAGGGTCTCGAGAGCGCGGCCGGGTTCCTGCGCAACGCGCTGTCCCGCGCGCTCGAGATCCGCCAGGCGCCGACGCTCTCGTTCGAGCTCGACGAATCGATCGAGCGGGGAGTGCGTCTGGCGCGCCTGATCGAACGGGCGAACGATCCGGGCGATCGCGGCTCGAACGACTGATGGCGGACGATGTTCACGGGATCCTGTTGCTCGACAAACCACTCGGCTTGAGCTCGGCCGGAGCGGTCGCCCGCACCAAGCGCTTGTTCGCAGCGGCGAAGGCCGGCCACACCGGGTCGCTCGATCCGCTTGCCGAGGGCATGTTGCCGATCTGCTTCGGAGAGGCGACGAAGTTCGCGTCGGGGCTGCTCGAGGCGGACAAGTCCTACGAGGTCACTGCCCGTCTCGGCGAACGCACCGCGAGCGCGGACCTGGAGTCGCCGGTGATCGAGCGGCGCAGCCTCCCGGACTGGTCCGCGACCGATATCGCCACTGCGCTCGCGGCGTTCCCGCGCGCGTACGCGCAGGTGCCGCCGATGCATTCGGCGATCAAGCAGGCGGGACGCCCGTTGTACGAGTACGCGCGCGCCGGCGAGATCCGTGAGCGCGAGGCGCGGCGCATCGAGATCCATGAGCTGCAGTTGCTGAATTACCAGGCGCCGGATCTGCGGTTCCGCGTGCGATGCTCGAAGGGAACCTACATCCGCGTGCTCGCCGAGGACATCGCCGCGACGCTCGATACGGTCGCGCACCTGGTCGGGTTGCGGCGCACCGCGGTCGCGCCGTTCGTCGACCGACCGCTGCACCGCTTGGAAGCACTCGAATCGATGGATCTCGTCGAACGGCGCCGCAGCCTGCTGCCGGTGGATGCGGCCTTGCAGTCGGTGCCGCGACTGCAGCTGCCGGCGACCGTGGTTGCCGCGCTGCGCCAAGGGCGCGACGTCGAGTGGTCTGGCGAGGCGCCGGGCTTGGTGCGTATGTATTCGGAAGATATGGGTTTCTTCGGTCTCGGCGAAGTCCGCGACGGTGCTCGGCTCGCACCGCTGCGGCTGATCGCGGCGGCCGCAAATCGCGCTTGAGGGCGACGTGCCCAACGCGTACAATGCTCGGCTTCCTATAGGGTCTAAGTGATTGATTGAGGATCGATTTCAATGCCCATGACGTCAACGGACAAGACCGGCATCGTCGCCAAGTTCCAACGCGGACCGAAGGACACCGGCTCACCAGAAGTTCAAATCGCGCTGCTCTCGGAGCGCATCAACGGCCTAGGCCAGCATTTTCAGGCGCACAAGGCGGACCATGCGTCCCGTCGCGGCCTGCTGAAGATGGTCAACCAACGCCGCAAGCTGCTCGACTATCTGAAGAGCACGACACCGGCGAAGTACGCGCAAATCGTCGAGCAGCTCGGACTGCGCCGCTGACCGTGTGGCCGGCCGTCGCGATCCGCGACGTGCCCGCGCCGAATCGTTCGAATCGAAGACCAATTCCCGAGGGGCAGCCGACGTGAGTGCGATAAAGAAGAGCTTTCAGTATGGAGACCATACGGTCACGATAGAGACCGGTGAACTCGCCCGCCAGGCGGATGGGGCGGTCCTCGTCACGATGAGCGAGACGGTCGTGCTGGTGACCGCGGTCGGCGCCAAGAAGGCGGTCCCGGGGCGCGATTTCTTCCCATTGACGGTGAACTATCAGGAGAAGACCTACGCGGCGGGGCGGATCCCGGGCGGGTTCTTCAAGCGCGAGGGTCGGCCGAGCGAGAAGGAGACGCTGACGTCTCGTCTGATCGATCGCCCGATCCGGCCGCTCTTTCCCGAAGGCTTCACCAACGAGGTGCAGGTCGTCGCTTCGGTATTGTCGGTGAATGCGGAGGTGGATCCCGACATCGCGTCGCTGATCGGCGCGTCCGCGGCGCTCGCGATTTCCGGCATGCCGTTCCTCGGACCGATCGGCGCGGCGCGCGTCGGGTACATCGGCGGCCACTACGTGTTGAACCCGACCGCGACCCAGTTGCGCGAGTCGCAGCTCGATCTCGTCGTCGCCGGCACCGAGGAAGGCGTGCTGATGGTCGAGTCCGAGGCCGACGGCCTGACCGAGGACGTGATGCTCGGGGCGGTGATGTTCGGGCATGAACAGATGCAGGCGGCGATCCAGGCGATCCAGGAACTCGTCGCCGCGGCCGGCAAGCCGAAATGGGCCTGGGTCGCGCCGCCGCCGAACACGGAACTGAAGGACGCGCTGCGGGCGCTCGCCGAGAAGCCGCTGTCGGACGCGTATGCGATCACCGAGAAGCAGCAGCGGCACACGGCGATCGGCGAGATCAAGGCCGCGGTGCTCGAGAAGCTGGCCGGCGGCGAAGCGCCGAGGTTCACGGCTGACCAGGTCGGCACGGAATTCTTCAACCTCGAGTACCGCCTGGTGCGCGAGCGCATTCTCGACGGCCAACCGCGCATCGACGGACGCGACACGAAGACCGTCCGTCCGATCACCATCCGCACCGGCGTCCTCGCGCGCACCCACGGATCCGCGCTGTTCACGCGCGGCGAGACCCAGGCGCTCGTGGTCACGACGCTCGGCACCGGACGCGACGCGCAGATCATCGACGGCCTGACCGGCGAGCGCAAAGAGCCGTTCATGCTGCACTACAATTTCCCGCCGTTCAGCGTCGGCGAGACGGGGATGATGGGCTCGCCGAAGCGCCGCGAGATCGGGCACGGCAACCTCGCCAAGCGCGGCGTCCGGGCGGTGATGCCCGAGATGGACAAGTTTCCGTACGTGATTCGCGTCGTGTCCGAGATCCTGGAGTCGAACGGGTCGAGCTCGATGGCGTCGGTGTGCGGCACGAGTCTCGCGCTGATGGACGCCGGTGTGCCGATCGCGGCACCGGTGGCCGGGGTCGCGATGGGCCTCGTGAAGGAAGGCCAGCGATTCCAGGTTCTCACCGACATTCTCGGCGACGAGGATCATCTCGGCGACATGGATTTCAAGGTCGCGGGGACGAAGTACGGGATCACCGCGCTGCAGATGGACATCAAGATCACGAGCATCACCCGCGAGATCATGAAGGTCGCGCTCGATCAGGCGCGCGACGGCCGGATGCACATCCTCGGCGAGATGAGCAAGGTGCTCGCGAAGCCGCGCGAGAACATGTCGGAGTGGGCGCCGACGATCATCACGATCAAGATCGACC
>JAKBCG010000279.1 GCA_021808035.1 Pseudomonadota bacterium | reverse complement strand
CCAGCCGCCGCGCGAATCGCGGCCGCCAAGGCGGGCTCGCTGAGTTCTCCCGCGTGCTTCGATACCGCCCGCAATTGCGCGATCGCGACGCCAAGCAGGCCGTGGTTCGGGATATCCAGGAGTCCTTGCCGACCCGAGAACGGATCCTTCGCGGCGATCTCGAGCGACGGCTCGCGCGGCAGCACCAGATAGAGATGCTCGAATCCGGCGGAGGACCTGATTCGCCCGGGCCTGCGTCCATCGATGAGGTAAAGTCGTCCCTCCGTTTCCAATGGAATCTCGGCTCTTCCCGCGCGCGCGACGCCGCCGCCGGCGATCACCATGCCGAACAGGAAGAAATCGGCCGGATTCAGCCGCCCAAACTCGCTATCGACATCACTGCTTCGCGTGCATCCGAATTGCGTCCCATCGGGCAACCGGTAGCGGAGAACCTGCGCTTCGAGCCCGCGCGCGGCGGCTTTCGTCAAAGGATTCAATACCACCGACGGGTGCCATGCGCGCCACTGCTCGAATCGCTCCGAGGGTGGCAGGGTCAGTGTGCTTCGATGTTCCCAAAATGCCGGCATTGAAGCGCCGAATCGTCCATCCATGGCCAACCAACCCCTCCGTCGCTGCGATGGCGGCAGCGAGTATCACATGTGCCCACCACGCGTCGCCGTGATGGACGCCATGAATGACCGGATGGGATTGATTCGCGTCTGCTACAAGCTAATAGATCCCGCCGGCCTCCGTCAAGCGCAGTCCCGTGTCGAGTCGAGCGTCGGATGAGGTCCGCGAACGATTCAAGGATCGCGGCAGAGCGGGCCGGTGGAGGGGTGCTCGACGCATCGGGCAATGGTCGCGACGAGGTCGTGGACCTCCTCGAGGGTGAGGACCGAGCAGAGGCGGCGCCCCAGAGCCCCGGAAATGCGCACCAGGCATGGACTTCCGTCGCTCAACGTGATGGCGACGCCCATCCGGTCGTGCCCGCGGGACTCGTCGCTTGCGTCGACCGCTTCGCGCTGCGCGTCGAGGAGCCGGTCGTATTCCTGCTCGATCGCCTCCTGCCGCTCGTCGGCCAGCCCGTCGGGCGTCTCGACGACGAAGCCCTCGATCTCATCGCTCCGCACGTCGCTCGCGACGCCGAGTTCGGCGAGAAACCGCAGGAAACGATCACGGACCGCGGTGTCGAAGAACAAGTATTCGTTGCTCACGGTTCCTCCGTCGGTGGCATGCGGCACGAACGGTCATGGCCTGTCGACGCGGACGATCTTCGAGCGCCCGGACGAACCGGACTTGATCGTCACGGCCGATTTCGGACAGCGGAAGTGCTCGGCAACCAGCGCGACGAGTTCCGCGTTCGCCTTCCCATCGACCGGCGGCGACCGCAACTGCGCGCGCCACGAGCCGTCCGGCTCCGGCGACAGCCGCGATGCGCGGGCGCTCGGTTTCACCTTGATCCGCAGAATCACCGCCTCACCCATCCGCCGCCCGGGATCCGATGGCGCGGTCGTCCGCGACCGCGTACTGCCACCGATGATCGCATGTTTTCCGGCTTTCGGCGTCCGCGTATAGTCGTCGCCAACCGCCGCGACCCGGCACCGACCGGGGCGCGAACGACCGGCTTCACAGGAGACTCGAGGATGAAACGAAGCGCGCTTGCCGTCGTGCTCTGCGGTTGCGTATCCATCGCCCGGGGTGCCGTACCGGTGCCCGCGCCGGTGCCCGCGCCGGACTTCAAGCCGACCGAAACCCGCACCACGGGTTCCGTCACCGTGAATGGAACGCGGATCGACTACCGGGCGATCGCCGGTACCCTCGTGGTCCATGCGAAGGGCTGGAACCCGAACGCCGCGCCCGGCGACCCGAAGAACCCGACCGCCGAGACGTCGATGTTCTACGTCGCCTATTTTCGGCGTGGTGTTCCGGCGGCCGGGCGGCCGGTCACGTTCCTGTTCAACGGCGGTCCCGGTTCCTCCTCCATCTGGCTGCACATGGGCGCTTTCGGACCGGTCCGGGTCCTCACCGCCGATCACGACCACACGCCGCCCGCGCCGTACCGCACCGTGAACAACGACGAGAGCCTGCTCGATGTCAGCGATCTCGTGTTCATCGACGCGCCGGGCACCGGGTTCAGCCGCATCGGCGGCCCGAACGCCGGCAAGTCCTTCTACGGCGTCGATCAGGACATCCACGCGTTCGCGGTGTTCATCCGGGAGTTCCTGTCCCGATACGATCGATGGAACTCGCCGAAATACCTGTACGGCGAGAGCTACGGCACGATGCGCGCGGCGGGCCTCGCGCTCGCGCTGCAGCGGGAGGACATCGACCTCAACGGCGTGATGCTGCAATCGCTGATTCTCGATTGGGACTTGATGCCGGACGATCCGCGGCTCAACCCGTCGGTCGACCTTCCCTACGTCGTCGCATTGCCGAGCTATGCGGCGACCGCCTGGTATCATCACGCGCTGCCGGGTCCGCCGCAGCATCTGCGTCCCCTGCTCGACCAGGTCGAACACTTCGCGACGACGGAGTATGCGCTCGCGCTGATGCGCGGCAACGAGTTGAGCGCGGCACGGCGGCAGGCGATCGCCGACCAGCTGCACGCCGACACCGGCCTGCCGATCGCATATCTCTTGAAGTCCGACCTGCGCATCGAGTACGGCGCGTTTCAAAAGCAGCTGCTCGCGAATCAGGATCTGACCACCGGCACGCTCGACACCCGTTTCACGGGACCGACCCAGGATCCGCTCGGCCGGGTCGCCGAATACGATCCACAGAGCGCGGCGATCAGCTCGGCCTACGTGTCCGCGTTCAACGCGTACGTGCGCGAACGGCTGCATTTCGGCCAGGGGATGGACTACCGACCCGGGATCCCGGTCTATGGCCGCTGGGACTACCGGCACCAGCCGCCGGGTGCGAAGCGTGCGCTCATCGCGCTGCCGAACGTGCTGCCGGATCTTGCGATCGCGATGAAGCGCAATCCGGACCTGCAGGTGATGGTGAACAGCGGATATTTCGACATCTCGACGCCGTATTACGAAGGCTGGTTCGAGCTGCACCACCTCCCGATTCCGCCGACCTTGCAGCACAACATCGAGTATCGCTATTACCGTTCCGGCCACATGATCTACGTGCATTTGCCGGCCTTGAAACAACTGCACGCCAACGTCGCGGCATTCATCCGGCGGACCGACCATCTGACCGCGGCAAGCCCGGCGGCCGCCCCCGCCGGGCAAAACTGACCACAATCAATAAATCACCGGATTCCGCCTCATCCAGTTGATCCTCGCGCGCGGCGAGGTGTATACGGTATCCAAGAATCGCGGTCCTCGGGGATATCTCGAACCAGCTCCGATGTGCGTCGACCCGTCCATCGTTTCGCACGCAGGCGCCGTTCACTCGCGGTGGCGCGAGCTCAATGCGTTCACGTTCCTCGATCCGCGATTCGAGCAGCGTTTCGACGCAGGCACGGGGGGCGCCTGGCCGGCGGTCGAAGTCCCGGCCGCCGCGGATCGCGCACCGCTCGCCGGCTGCCAGATCGTCGTCAAGGACAACATCGACGTCGCCGGCATGCCCTGCACGCTCGGAACCCCCGCGCTGCGATATCACGTC
>JAKBCG010000278.1 GCA_021808035.1 Pseudomonadota bacterium | reverse complement strand
GTTGGCCCGTTCGATCGGCACGTCGACCACGCCGACCGTGATCGCCGCCTCGCATTGCTCGTGATAGGCGATCATCGGACCGTAGTCCATCTTGTAGATGTGGTCGCCCGCGAGCACCAGCACGTGCGTCGGGTGATGGCTGCGGATGAATTCGAGGTTCTGGTACACCGCGTCCGCGGTGCCGCGGTACCAGCACTCGCCGATCTGCTGCTGCGCCGGAATCAGCTCGATGAACTCGCCGAGTTCGCCGCGAAGATAGCCCCAACCGCGCTGCACGTGCTGGATCAGCGACTGTGCCTTGTACTGGGTGAGCACCGCGATCTGGCGGATCCCGGAGTTCACGCAGTTCGACAGCACGAAGTCGACGATCCGGAATTTGCCGCCGAACGGCGTCGAGGGCTTGCAGCGGTGCTCGGTGAGTCCCTTGAGGCGCTCGCCGCGGCCCCCGGCCATCACGACCGCGAGCGTGCCGCTCGTGAGCCGACTGACGTATCGACCAGCGCCGTTCCGGGCGGAATGCTCGTGTGCCATCGTGGCTGCCTCACGCTGTGCGGAGCGAACCCCTTGCTCCTTGCCGATTCCGAAAGACTGCCACAGTCGCAGCGGAGGCGCACCAGGTTTCGTCAGCCGTCGTTTGTTACACTCGCGCCGTGCCGCCGTTGAAGATCTGCCTGCTGTCCGCCGAAATGGCGCCGTTTGCGAAGACCGGCGGGCTCGCGGACGTCGCCGCGGCGCTGGCCCGTGGGTTCGCGCGACGCGGCCACGACGTGCGGCCGTTCCTGCCGCTCTATCGTGCGGTCCGGGGTGCGGGGTGGCGGTTCGCCGAGGTGCCCGAGGCCGCGCAGGTGCCGGTGTCGCTCGGCGGAATCCGCTACGAGTTCTCGCTGTTGACCGCCGCGATCCCGGGCACCGACGTCGCGACGTATTTCGTCGACTGCCCGGCGATGTTCGATCGGCGCTCGTACTACACCGAGGATGCCGACGAGTACCGGCGGTTCCTGCTGTACACGCGCGCGGTGATCGAGTCCTGCCAGCGGCTCTCCTTCGCGCCGGACGTGTTCCACTGCAACGACTGGCACGCGGCGTTGCTGCCGCTGCTGCTGCGGACGGTCTATGGCTGGGACCGGCTCTTCGAGCGTTCGCGGACCGTGTTGACCATCCACAACATCGGTTATCAGGGTTACATGCCGTCCACCGCGCTCGGCGAGCTCGGCCTCGGCTCGGACGCGGCGCCGCTCGATCCGGCGGATCTCGCGCGCGGTTTCATCAACGCGCTGAAGACGGGGATTCGCCACGCCGACCTGGTGACGACCGTGAGCCCGACCTATGCGCGCGAGATCCGCTCGGCGCCGCTCGGCGCGGGGTTGCAGGATGCGCTGCGCGCGCGGCCGGACGAGGTCGTCGGGATCCTGAACGGCGTGGATTACACCGAATGGGATCCGCGCGTCGATCCGTACCTGCGCGCGCATTTCGATCCGGCGCACCTCGACGGCAAGGCCGCGAACAAGCGTGCGCTGCTCGAGCTCGCCGGGCTCGCGGTCGGATCCGACGTGCCGCTGGTCGGCATGGTCGGACGGCTCACCGAGCAGAAGGGGATCGACCTGCTGACCGAGGTCCTGCCGGACTTCCTCGAGCGTCACGACTGTGCGTTCGCGGTGCTCGGCGCCGGCGACGCGCGCTACGCGGAGTTCTTCGACGCGATGAGCGGCAGGTTCCCGGGGCGCTTCGCGTTCCACCACGGCTACGACGAGGCCCGCGCGCACGCGATCGAGGCCGGGAGCGACGCGTTCCTGATGCCGTCGCGGTACGAGCCGTGCGGCTTGAACCAGATGTACAGCCTGCGTTACGGCACCATTCCGATCGTCCATCGCACCGGCGGCCTGGCCGACACCGTGACCCATTTCGATCCGGCGACCGGCGTCGGCACCGGCTGCGTGTTCGACCACTACGATGCCGTGGCGGTCGCGTGGGCGCTCGATACGACGCTCGGCTGGTACCGCGACCCGACCGTCTGGCGGCGGCTGATGCGCAATGCGATGGCGGAGGACTTCTCCTGGGACCGCCAGATCCTCGGCTACGAAGCGCTGTTCGAGCGCCTCGCCGCGACCGGCCGCAGCAGCGCGTAGCGTCTGCCGAAGGGCAGCGCGTAGACCTTTTCGACGACGAGGTCCGCGGGTCCGATCCATGCGGGGACGCCGTCCGCGTGGGTCCGCGGGTGGATCCCGAGCGCGCCCGCGAGCGCGACGATGCGCGGTGACCAAGCCCGGCCGCCGAGTTGCACGAGGAAGCGTTCGCGCGGATCGGCGAGCGCCGCCGCGCGCAGTCGTTCGAGCCTTCGCACCCCGAGCGGTGCCGCGAAGCGCGCCGCGTGCACGGTGGAGTACAGATCGACCCAGGCCCGGGTGGTCTCGTCGGCGCCGATCAGCGCGAGCGGCGCGCCGTCGAGGTCGGCGCGCAGCGCCGATCCGACCGCGCGCAGGTCGTGCCAACGATCGACCTGCGGATAGATCTGCGTCGCGGGCAGCACGCACAGCGTGCAGTACGCGACGAGCAGAGCGGCGAGCGCGCCCGGCAGCCGGGAGGTGGCCAGCGAGTAACCGCGTCGCGCGAGCATGGCCGCGACCAGCACGCCGAGGCCGCAGATGGCGACGTAGGCGAGTCGCGACGGCAGCGCCGGCCACGCCTCGTATCCGACCAGCGCGGCGGCCCCCGCGGCCGCCGCGCTCGCCACCATCAGCATCACCGAGGTCGCGCGCACCGCGCGTCGATCCCATCGATCCGGCGCCGCGGACGCGGTCCGCGCCCACCAGCCGAGCAGCAGCGCGGCGCCCGGCAGGGCCGGCGCAAGGTAGATGTTGCGGGCGGTCGCGGCGACCGACAGCAAGGCGAGGGTCGGAACGAGACACGCGAGCGCGAATCGCACCGCACGCATCGCGTCGGACGGGGCGGTGCGCTCCCGCCACGCGCGCCGGGCCGCGGCCGCGACCAGCAGCGACCACGGCCACAGGTACAGCGGCAGCTCGACGAAATACTTGCCGGGGTAGTTCTGATGCCCGGTCGTGTACTGCAGGCCGTTCGGAGCCGCGACTCTCGTGAATCGACCCACCAGGTTGTCCCAGAAGAAGACCCGCAGGTGGGCCGGTCCGTCGTGGCCCTGGTAGACCGCGGCCACCCACACGCCGATCACCGCGACCTGGGCGACCAGGCCGACGTACAGCTCCCAGCGCCGCAACTCCCGCCAGCGGCGCTCCCACACGATCAGCGTCGCGAGCGCGAGCGCCGGAACCATCCAGGCCGCGCCGCTCTTCGCGAGGAATCCAACCGCGACCGCGACGTGCATCAGCGTGTATCCGCGCAGCCGTTCCCCGCTGTCGCGCGCATAGAACCCTCGATATTCGCCGAGCAGCGCGACGGCGACGGCCGCGAGCAGCGGGGCGTCGGTCGCGAGCCAGATCGCGACCTGGTAGGCGAGCAGGAACGTCGCTATCGCCGCCGCGCCCGCCGCGGCCGCGAGCGGCCCCGCGGCGCGCCGCGCGAGCAGGTAGGTCGCGAGCGCGGTGATGAGCGCGTACAGCAGGTTCGGGAGGCGCGCGGCCGAGTCGCATCCAGCGGA
>JAKBCG010000277.1 GCA_021808035.1 Pseudomonadota bacterium | reverse complement strand
GCTCGAACCAGCGCAGGTAATACGTCTCCGCGGCATAGGTGCCGACCAGGAAGAAGTGGTCCTCGGCGATCCGGCACATCGTGAAGTCGCCGATCAGCTTGCCGCGCTCGTTCAGCATCGGCGTCAACGCGATCCGGCCGACCGCCGGCACCCGGTTCGCCATGATCTTCGACAGCCAACCGGCGCTGCCGGCGCCGCGGACCTCGAACTTTCCGTAGTTCGATATCTCGAGAAGTCCGACGCCGTGCTGGACCGCGTGGCACTCGGCCGCGACGTGCGGGTGCGCGTTCGAGCGCCGGAAGCTCACCTCGTCGTGCGCCTCGGGCGCGGACGGCGCGAACCATAGCGGGTGCTCGAGGCCGCAATAGTCGCCGAACACCGCGTGCTCGGCCTGGAGCTTCTCGTAGATCGGCGTCGTGCGCAGCGGCCGCGCCGCGGGCAGCTCCTCGTTCGGGAAGCGGATGCGGAACCGGCGCGAATAGTTCTCGCGCACCTTCGCGTTGGTGTACGCGAGCGTCGTCCAGTCGCCGTAGCGTGCGACGTCCATGCCCCAGATGTCCGCGCCCGGATCCCCTTCGACCATCCACTGCGAGAGCGCGAGTCCGACGCCGCCGCCTTGGCTGAAGCCCGCCATCACGCCGCACGCGACCCAGAAATTGCGCAGCCCGCGGATCGGGCCGACCAGGGGATTGCCGTCCGGTGCGAACGTGAACGGGCCGTTCACGACCTTGCGGATTCCGGCCGCGCCGATCGCCGGAAAATGTTCGAAGCCGACCTCGAGGCTCGGCGCGATCCGCTCGAGGTCGTTCGGCAGCAGATCCTGGCCGAAATCCCACGGCGTCTCGACCGGCGACCACGGTACGCCGGCGCGCTCGTAGGTCCCCATCAACATCCCGCCGCGCTCCTGGCGCAGGTAGATCTCGCCCTCGAAGTCGATCGCGTGCAGCGCCTCCGGCTGGCCGGCGAGCTCTGGCAGATCGCCGGTGATCAGGTACTGGTGTTCCATCGCGAGGATCGGCAGCTCGAGTCCGACCATCCGCCCGATCTCGCGCGCCCACAGACCGCCGGCGTTGACCACGTGCTCGGCATGCACGTTGCCGTGGTCGGTGATCACGTCCCAGGTCCCGTCGGCGCGCGGCTTCAAGTCCGTGACCCGGGTGCGTCGCACGACCTCGGCACCGGCGATCTGCGCGGACTTCGCGTAGGCATGCGTGACCCCGTAGGGATCCACGTGACCCTCGATCGGATCGTAGAGCGCGCCGGTGAAATGCTTCTTGTCCATCAGCGGGAAGCGCTTCGCCGCCTCGTCGACCGAGATGATCTCGAGGTCCATCCCGAGATACCGGCCGCGCGCCTTCGCCATCTTCAGCCAGTCGAGCCGCTCGCGCGTTCCCGCGAGCATGATGCCGCCGGTGATGTGCACGCCGCAGGACTGTCCCGAGATCCGCTCGATCTCCTCGTAGAGCTTGATGGTGTACTGCTGCAGCTTCGCCACGTTAGGGTCGCCGTTCACGGTGTGCATGCCGCCGGCCGCGTGCCAGGTCGAGCCGGAGGTGAGCTCCGCGCGCTCGATCAGCAGCGCGTCCTTCCAGCCGGCCTTGGTCAAGTGATACAGAACGCTCGCGCCGACGACGCCGCCGCCGATCACGACCACCTGTGCGTGGCTCCTCATGTCCTCTCCCGGGTGTTGCTCGAAGGGTGGTGAATGGGTCAGGGGTTGGAAACCGCCAGATGCAGTTTCGACGCGGTCCGATCGGCCTGCGCCGCGCTGCCGAAGCGCTCGATCAGCCAGGAGCGGAACAGCGCGATCGCGGTCTCGCTCAAACCCTCGGGATGCGTGATCAGGTAGTAGCCGTAGCCGTCGTCGACCTCGAGGGCGAACGGCTTTACCAGCCGGCCGCTGCGCAGCTCCTCCTCGAACAGCATCGTGTCGACGAGCACGAGCCCGTCGCCGCTCAGGGCGTACTGCACCGCGAGCACGGCGGTGTCGAACACCAGCCCGCGCTCGACGCCCGGCACCGGCAGGTTCACGTGCCGCGCGAACTGCCGCCAGAGGTGGTGCCGCGGCATGTCCGACAGGCGCACGTGCACGAGTTCGTTCGCCGCGACGAAGTCCGGCAGGCTCATGCCCGCGCCGCGCGCGGCGATCTGCGGGTGGCACAGCAGCGTGAGGCGGATCGGCCACAGCAGATCGCGGATCTGGTCGGTGACCATCGGTTTCGAATAGGTGACGGCGACGTCGACGTCGGCGGGCGGCGGGCCGACGCCGTAGGGGCTCACGAGGTCGATCTCGACCTCCGGGGCGGCCCGCCGGAAGTCGCGCAGGATCGGCACCGCGAGGCGTGCCGCGAAGCTCGGCGGCATCTGCACGCGCAGCGTCCGGCGCAGCGGCGCGCCGTCGTTGCGGATGTCGTCGAGCGCGTATTCCAGCCGGTCGAACGACTTCGACACGGCGGCCAGCAGGTGCTGCCCGGCCTGCGTGAGCACGAGCGCGTGCGGACGTCGCACGAACAATTGCGCGCCGATCAACTTCTCCAGCGCGATCACGTGCCGTGACAGCGCGCTCTGCGAGATCAGCAGCGAATTCGCCGCGGCCGTGAAACTGTTGTGCTTCGCGACGCCTTCGAACGCGCGCAGCGCATTCAGCGGCAGCCAGCGCCGGTCGAAGCTCGGCTTGGCGGCCGTCGTGCCGGAGGTGCCGCCCGCCCGTCGCGTCATGGCGACCAGGCCTTGGAGAGGCCGATCGCGCGCTCCTGGTCCTTCGCGATCGTCTTCGCGGCGAGATAGAAGTGATAGGTCGCCCAGAAGCCGGTCGGCGCGAGGATCAGCAACGCGAGCCGCAGCGATGCCGCGTCGGCGCCGTGCGCGCCCGCGAAGTGATCGCTCAGCATCCCGACGAACTGCGGCGCGACCACCAGGTTGAACACGTTCGCGACGACCAGCGAGATCGCGATGAACATCGAGCGCATGTGGCACGGCGCGAGGTTCTGCAGCAGCCCGAAACACGGGCCGATGTAGAAGTAGATCGCCGGGATGAACAGCCAGAACATCAGCTTCGCGACCCACAGGGTGTGCGTGTAGTACGCGAGGAACGACGGGATCGTCGTCAGTCCGACGCCGAGCCCGAGGAGCCAGACCACCCGGCGCGGATCGGCCATCCACGGCCGCGACAGCAGCCACGCGGTGCCGATGGTCGCGGCCGACCCGCCGAACAGATGGATCCAGCCGAGCGCATCGCCCGCCTGCGCGACGTTCAGCCCGTAGGTGCGCGTCAGGAACGCCGGCGTCCACCAGATCAGGCCCCAACCCCACAGCGCGCAGACGCCGCCTCCCATCACCACGTGAAAGGCGGCCTTCTGTTTCCACAGGTAGCGGCAGCTCTCGAGGAGCGTCGCCTTCTCGTGGTCGGCGGCGAGCGCGTCGAGTCGGCCGCGCTTCGGCTCGCGGATCGTGAGGTACACGAGCACCCCGAGCAGCGCGCCCGGGACGCCGAGCGCGAACAGCGCGTAGCGCCAGCCGTACGCATGCGCGATCGCGCCCGCCATGTCGTAGCCGACCCAGGCGCCGAACGGCGCGCCGAGCGCGAGCACCGTGAGCGCCATCGGCCGCCGATCGGCCGGGAAGTAATC
>JAKBCG010000276.1 GCA_021808035.1 Pseudomonadota bacterium | reverse complement strand
CGGCACTTTGATCGCGGGCCCGTTCTGCGGCCAGCTGCTCGGCGACATGGGCGCCGAGGTGATCAAGATCGAGGCGCCGAACCAGGGCGATCCGCTGCGCGTCTGGGGACGCCAGAAGCATGGCGATCCGTCGCTGTGGTGGCCCGTCGTCGCGCGCAACAAGAAATCCATCACCCTCGACCTGCGGCAAGCCGCGGGCCAGGAGATCCTGAAGGAACTGGTCACGAAAGCCGATTTCCTGCTCGAGAATTTCCGTCCCGGCACGATGGAGAAATGGGGCTTGGATTACGCGGCCCTCTCGGCCATCAACCCACGGTTGATCATGATCCGCGTCTCCGGCTATGGGCAGACCGGACCCTACGCGCATCGCGCCGGCTTCGGGGCGATCGGCGAGGCGATGGGCGGATTGCGCTACGTGGTCGGCGACCCGTCCACGCCGCCGTCGCGCGTCGGCATCAGCATCGGCGACTCGCTGGCGGCGACGTTCGCCTGCCTCGGCGCACTCTCGGCGCTGCACTACCGCGAGCGCACCGGGCGCGGGCAGGTCGTCGACTCCGCGATCTACGAGGCGGTTCTCGCGATGATGGAGTCGCTGATCACCGAGTACGACAAGACCGGGTACATCCGCGAACGAACCGGCGCGATCCTCCCGAACGTCGCGCCGTCGAACGTATATCCGACGACGGAAGGATGGGTGCTGATCGCCGCGAACCAGGACACGGTGTTCCGGCGGCTGTGCGAGGCGATGGGCCAACCGGATCTCGCGAAGCGACCGGAATACGCGAACCACCAGGCGCGCGGCGCGCATCAGCGCGAACTCGACGAATTGATCGCGCGCTGGACTGCGGGCCTCTCGACCGAGCGCGTGCTCGAATTGATGGATCGGCACGGCGTGCCCGCCGGTCTGATCTACCGCCCGCCGGACATGCTGAAGGACCCGCAATTCGCCGCGCGCCACGCGATCGTCTCCGTGAAGCATCCGGCGTTCGGCGAGCTCAAGATGCAGAACGTCGTGCCGAAGCTGTCGGCGACGCCGGGCGGCGTGCGCGCGCCCGCGCCCGAGATCGGTCAGCACAACGAGGCAATCTACGGCGGTCTGCTCGGCTATTCGGCGGAGCGGATCGCCGCGCTCGCCGCGCAGGGCGTGATCTAAGCCGTCAGCCGCCCGAGTTCTCCCGGTCGGTGCGCGCGTAGAAGTTCACGAGGTGGGTGCGCAGCTCGGCGAGCGAGGGCATGTGCTCGTAGAGCATGTGCCCGCAGTGGTAGAACTCGAGCTTGATGTGCGCCCGCAGGTTCGGCGGCAAGCCCATGTGATCGACGGTGTACTCGGTCGCATAGTACGGCGTCGCGAGGTCGTAGTAGCCGTTCTCGATCTCGACCCGCAGATGCGGATCGGTGCGCATCGCGTTCGCGAGGTCCGGCGCGACGTTCGTCGAGCCGGGCCAGCCGAATCCCCGGCCGAGATGGTGCTTCCAGTCCCAGGCCCTGTTCACCGCATAGCTCAGGATGATGTAGTGGCGATCCCGGCCGAACTTCAGCGTCTGCCGTACGTAGCGGTTGAACGCGGCTGTGTAGGCGCCGGTGATCGCATCGCTCTGCGGGTCGTTCATCGCGAACTCCGCGAGTTCGTCCGCGGCCGCGCCGGAATAACGGCCGTCGAGCCGGCCGGTCACGAGGCCTCGACTGCGCTGCAGCTCCGCCATGAATTGCGGCAGGCTCACCCGCAGGTTCGCCTTGTCGAGATAGCCGGGTGCGAGCCCCGTGTACTGCGCGAGCTTCGCGATCACGTCGGCGCGACGCACCGCCGACAACCGGTCCCCTTGCATCAAGGCGCTCGCGTACTCGCCGCTCGCGAACGACTGGACCTCGCCGAGATACCCCGCCAGGTCCGCCGGGCATTTCACGACCTTGTGATAGCACGCGACCGCGGCATAGCTCGGCAGGTACAGCTCATACGGCAGATCGTTGCCGGTGTTGAAGCTCGCGGTCTCGAACGTGAGGATCGAGGACAGCAACATCACACCGTTCAGCTGGATGCCGTCGTTCTCGAGATCGTTCGCGAGCACCGCCGAGCGGGTCGTGCCGTAGCTCTCGCCGAGCAGGTACTTCGGCGAGTTCCAGCGGTCGTTGCGGCTCAGATAGTCGTAGATGAACCGGTCGAACGCCTTCCCGTCCGCATCCACGCCGTAGAAATCCTTCGGCACGCCGACTCCGCCGTGCGCCTTGTCGATGATCCGGCTGAAGCCGGTGCCCATCGCGTCGACGAATACGAGGTCGCTCACGTCGAGGAGCGAATATTGGTTGTTGACCACGTCGAACGGCGCCGGCGGCGTATGGTGCGCGTCGCCGCTGACGACCCGCTCGGGGCCGAAACCGCCCATCAGCAACCAGACGGACGATGAACCCGGTCCGCCATTGTACAGGAAGGTGATCGGCCGTGTCGAAGGATCGCGTACGCCGTCCTTCACGTACGCGACGTAGAACAGGCTCCCGGTCGGCTTGCCGTCCGCGTTCTTCAGGACGATCGTGCCGGCGGTCGCGGTGTAGGCGATCCGCTTGCCGTCGATCGTCACGCTGCCGTGGGTGACCGATTTCTGGTCCTTCGATTCCGACGCCCCTGGCTTCGCGGCTGGCTTTTCCGTGGCATCCTTGGCGTCCTTGGCGGCCGCGACCGCGGGACCACCCGCGAAGATTCCCTGGCACAACGCCAATGCGCCGATCAGCACGGCAATCGATCGTTTCATCGCAGCGCCTCGTGAGTTGATGGTCGGCTCGGCCGAAGCGGGGAGGCTAAACCAATCGGTGCCGCGCGTCATCCGTTTCGAGATCGCGCAAGCAAGGGCGCAACGACGGGAGGTCGGGCCGTGCTGCGTCGACGCCGCGCCGACGAAGGCCCGGCCCGCGACCGGGCCGAGCCTCCGCGGGGCGCCGCCCCGTCAGTCGCGGAAACGGTAGCCGACCTCGACCCCGTACGCGCGCCCGGTGCCGGAATACACGAACGAGCCGCCGAACTCCGGCGCCGGAATCACCTCCGCGAGGTATTGCTTGTCGCCGAGGTTGCGACTCCAGATCGTCACGTTCCAATGCTCGGACTGCATCCCGAGCCGCGCGTTGTAGATCTGGTACGGATCCCGGTAGGTCTTCGAGAAATCCCCGGGTACGCCGAACACGGTCTGCACCTGGTTGTCCTGCACCGGACCGAACCAGGTCTTGCCGAGCGCGGACATGTCCACGTGCGCGAGCAAGGACCAATGGTCGTTCACCGGGATCTTCAGGTCCGCCCCGGCATCCCCGGTGTACTTCGGCGCATACGGGACGGCGTTGCCGACCGTGTAGGGGCGCCCGGAATACGCATCGATCCGGCTGTCGACGGTGCCGATCCCGGCGAACAGCGACAGGTAACGCGTCGCCTGCCAGCGCACGTCGCCCTCGACGCCCTTCAGCGTCGCGCGGTCGATGTTGGTCACGACACGCAGCAACCCGAACGGCCCCGCGAAGAAGTTGAAGATCTGCATGTTGTCGACCTTGGTCTCGTAGAGCGCGCCGCTGAGATACAAGGTGTTGTCGAGCAGCTCGGCCTTGAAGCCGAGCTCGCCGGCCTTCGAGATCTCCTTCTTGTAGGTGTCGTGCACGCCG
>JAKBCG010000275.1 GCA_021808035.1 Pseudomonadota bacterium | reverse complement strand
CTCCGAGACGGTCGGCGACTACACCAACTACGCGCGCGGCGTGTATGCCGACTACTACCAGTGCTACGGCCCCGCCGAGAACCCGAGCCTTGCGCCGACCTGCTTCTCGCCGAGCGCGACCTGGCAGTCGATCGAGCGCAACGAGCACATGCAGCACGAGTTCCGGCTGAGCACGCCGAGCGACTGGCGGTGGCGCGGAATCGCGGGCGTCTACTACGAGACGAACAAGGTCTTCGACCAGACCCGCTGGACCTACAAGTCGATCCCGAACTGCACCTCGAACACGCCGGGGTCACCGGGCGATACCGGCTGCATCTCCGACGTCGGCACCTTCCCGGGATCGAGCGTCGAGCTGCCGGGCGTGCAGAGCGACAACACGTCGTTCTATCAGGACACCCAGCGCGAGACCAAGCAGCTCGCGTTCTTCGTGTCGATGGACTACGACATCATCCCGAAGGTGCTCACGGTCACCGCAGGCACCCGCCACTTCCGGTTCGACAACAGCTCGGCGGGCAGCGTGCTGAGCAGCTTCGGCTGCTTCCAGGGCGGCACGCCCGCCGGCGGCTGCATCAGCGGTTATTCGTACGACCTCAACACGCAGGGCCTCTCCGACACCGAGACCGGGTGGCGCAGCCGCGCGAACATCAGCTGGCACGTCACGCCGGACGTGATGCTCTACTACACCTGGTCGCAGGGCTTCCGCCCGGGCGGCTTCAACCAGAACGGCGGATCGCAGAAGATCACCGGTCCCGATGGACAATGGCAGTACCTGCTGCCGAAGTCGTATCACTCCGACTCGCTGACCAACAACGAGATCGGCTGGAAGACCGAATGGCTGGGCCACCGGCTCGAATGGAACGGTGCGGTCTACCGCGAGAACTGGAACGACGTGCAGATCGCGTTCTTCGACCCCGGGATCGGCCTCGGCAACATCTACTACGATACGAACGGCCAGAACTTCGTGATCAAGGGGGTCGAGACCTCGGTGATCGCGCGCGTGATGACGGGTCTCACCTTGCAGGGTGCCGCGTCCTGGAACCAGAGCCGGCAGACCAACTCGCCGGCCTTGTTCGACACGAATCCGGCGAGCGTGAACTACGGCAAGCCGATCACGCAGTACTGCCCGGCGGGCACGCCCGCCTCCTGCATCGCGGTGTCGGATCCCTTCGGCCCGATCGGCAGCCCGAGCGCGAATTCCCCGCCGCTGCAGTTCTCCTTGCGCGCGCGCTACGAGTGGAGCGTCGGCGACTATGACTGGTTCGTGCAGGCCGGCGCGGTGCACACGGGGCACTCGTTCACCCAGGCGGGCTCCGCACAGACGTTCGCGCAGTCGGGCTCGATCAGCGGCCGGCTGCGATGGGAGAACCCCGCGTACACGCTCTACGACGCGTCGTTCGGCGTCGCGAAGGGCGCGTGGAACGCAAAACTCTACGGCGAGAACCTGTCGAACTCCAACGCGAGCGTGAACACCAACAGCGATCAGTTCATCGTCGCGCAGACGCCGTTGCGCCCGCGGGTGATCGGGGTGCAGTTCGGCTATCACTTCTGAGGACCGCAGCCGCGCCGGCGGGCGCACTCCTCGCGGGGTGCATCCGCCGGTCGGCGGGTGCCGGCGCCCTCAGCGCTGCGATTCCCGCCAGTTCGCCGCGCGATGGAACGGCGCGTCGGAGGGCCTCAGCATCCCGCGACCGAGGATGTGGTCGGCCGCCTTCTCCGCGATCATGATCGTCGGCGCGTTCAGGTTGCCGGTGGTGATCGACGGCATGATCGAGGAGTCGACCACCCGCAGCCCTTCGACACCGTAGACGCGCGCCTCGGGATCGACGACCGCGGTCGGGTCCGTCGCCGCGCCCATCTTGCAGGAGCACGACGGGTGATACGCGCTCTCGACCTTCGCGCGGATGAACTCGTCGATCCGCGCGTCATCCACGACGTCCGCGCCCGGTTGGATCTCGCGACCCCGGTAGCGGTCGAACGCCGCTTGCGCGAAGATCTCCCGGGTCAGGCGCACGCAGGCGCGCATCTCGACCCAGTCCTCGGGTTGGCTGAGATAGTTGAACAGGATCCGCGGCTTCTCGAACGGATCGCGCGAGCGCAGGCGGACCCAGCCGCGGCTCTTCGAACGCATCGGACCGACGTGCGCCTGGAAGCCATGCTCCTTCGCGAGCGTCGAGCCGTCGTAGGCGACCGCGAGCGGCAGGAAGTGGTACTGGATGTCGGGATACTCGACCCCCGGACGGCTGCGGATGAAACCGCAGGTCTCGAAGTGGTTCGTCGCGCCGAGCCCGTCCTTGAACAGCAGCCAACGCAGGCCCACCCGCAGCTTGCCGAGCGGCTTCACCGCCGGATACAGGCTCACCGGCTCGCGGCAGGCCACCTGGAAGTAGAATTCCAGGTGATCCTGCAGGTTCTCGCCGACTCCCGGCAGGTCGTGGACGACCGGAATCCCAAGCTCGGCGAGCTCGGCCGCCGGGCCGAGCCCGGAGAGCTTCAGCAGCTGCGGCGAGTTGATCGGGCCGCCCGAGACGATCACTTCGCGCGCCGCGCGGGCCGTTTGCAGGCGATCGCCGCGGCGGAACTCGACGCCGACCGCGCGCCTGCCCTCGAACAGCACCCGCGTCGCCATCGCATGGGTGATGACCGCGAGATTCGGACGGCGCATCGCCGGTCGCAGGTACGCGTTCGCCGCGCTCGCGCGCCGCCCGTTCGCAACGGTCATGTCCATGCGCCCGAACCCTTCCTGCCGCGCGCCGTTGATGTCGGCCGTGTGCGCGTAGCCCGCCTGCAGGGCGGCGGCGAGCCAGGCCGCGTGCAACGGATTCGCGACGGTGCCGTAGCGCGTGCCGAGCGGACCGCGATCGCCGCGATACGCATCTCCGCCCTCGGCGCGCGTCTCGGCGCGCTTGAAATACGGCAACACGTCCGTGTAACGCCAACCGGTCGCGCCCTCCTCCCCCCAGCGCTCGAAATCCTGGGGGTTGCCGCGCACGTACACCAGGCCGTTGATCGACGAGGATCCGCCGAGCACCTTGCCGCGCGGCGTGTGCATCTGCCGGCCGCCGAGATGCGGCTCCGGTTCGGTGTGATAGAACCAGTTGTACTTCGGCATGTTCATCGGGATCGACAGGGCCGAAGGCATCTGGATGAACACCGAGCGATCCGATCCGCCGTATTCCAGCAGAATCACGCGGTTCTTGCCGTCGGCGGTCAACCGGTCCGCGAGCACGCAGCCCGCGGAGCCCGCGCCGACGATCACGTAATCGAAGTCCATGTCGCTCATGCCCGCACGCCCCGTCAGTAGGGAGCTTCGACGTCGCCCATCGCGACGTAGACGCTCTTCTGCTGCGTATAGTGCTCGATCGCGGCGCGACCGTTCTCGCGTCCGAGGCCCGAGGCCTTGTATCCGCCGAACGGCAGCTCGATCGGCGTCACGTTGTAATGGTTGATCCAGCAGGTGCCCGCCTGCAGGCGGGCGATCACGCGATGCGCCCGCGTCAGATCGTTGGTGAACACGCCCGCGGAGAGCCCGAACTCGGTCGCGTTCGCGCGCTCGACGACGTCGTCCTCGTCGTCGAAGTCGAGGATCGACATCACCGGCCCGAAGATCTCCTCGCGGACGATCGTCATGTCGTCGTGGCAGCCGTCGA
>JAKBCG010000274.1 GCA_021808035.1 Pseudomonadota bacterium | reverse complement strand
CGCGCACGGTAAGCGCCTCGCCGGCGCGCGAGCGGTAGTCGGCGACCGCGAGGATCGCGCCGAGGTTGTCGGACGGGTGACCCCATTCGGCCGCGAGCCAGGTATCGTTGAAGTCGAGCCAGCGGATCATCGCGCCGACGTTGAACGCCGCGTTCACCGGATCGAGCTCGTACGGCGTGCCCGGCACCCGGGCGCCGCCCTTCAGCGTCGCGCCAGGCACGATCGGGCCGAGCAGCTTCGTGCACGCGGGGTACGCGAGCGCCTGGAAACCGCAGGCGAGCGTGTCGAGCAGGCAGTAGGCGGCCGTTTCGTAGGCCAGGGCGCTGTCGATCCGATGACCGATCGCGTAGTCGGCGATCGCGGTCAGCAGCGCATCGGGGGCGGGGCGTTCGGCGGATTTGACGTCATGGGACATGTTTCGATGACTCGGGGTCGAAGCCAATGGGGGACTATGGGCGCTGCGCGAGCGGCAAGAATCGCAGGTTCTCGGGGCCGACGTAGTTCGCGCTCGGGCGGATGATCTTGCCGTCCTGGCGCTGCTCGATCACGTGCGCGGCCCAGCCGCTCGTGCGGCTCATCACGAACAAGGGCGTGAACATCGCGGTCGGCACGCCCATCAGGTGATAGGACACCGCGGAGAACCAGTCGAGGTTCGGGAACATGTTCTTCGCCTCGCGCATCGTCGCTTCGAGGCGCTCGGCGATCGCGAACAGCGTCGTGTCGCGCGCTTCGGTCGCGAGCTCGCGCGCAACCTCCTTGATCACCTGGTTGCGCGGATCGGCGATGGTGTAGACCGGGTGGCCGAAGCCGATGATCACCTCCTTGGCCGCGACCCGGCGGCGCACGTCGGCGTCCGCCTCGTCCGGGTTCGCGTAGCGGCTCTGGATCTCGTACGCGACCTCGTTCGCGCCGCCATGCTTCGGGCCGCGCAGCGCGCCGATCGCGCCGGTGATCGCCGAATAGAGGTCCGACCCCGTGCCCGCGATCACGCGCGCGGTGAACGTCGAGGCGTTGAACTCGTGCTCGGCGTAGAGGATCAGCGAGGTGTGCATCGCCCGCACCCAGCTCGCCGGCGGCGTGCGCCCGTGCAGCAGGTGCAGGAAGTGCGCGCCGATGGACTCGTCGCGGGTCTCGAGCTCGATCCGCCGCCCGTCGCGCGAGAAGTGGTACCAGTAGCACAGCATCCCGCCGAGCGAGGCGAGCAGCCGGTCGGCGATCGCGCGCGCGCCGTCGACCGCGTGCGCGTCCGGCTCAGGCTCGACGCAGCCGAGCGCGGAGACCCCGGTCCGCAGCACGTCCATCGGGTGGCTCGACGCCGGCAGGCGTTCGAGGACCTCGAGCACCGCGGCCGGGAGCCGGCGCATCGCGGCGAGCCGCGCCTTGTACGCGGCGAGCTCGGCCGCGTTCGGGAGCTTCTCGTGGATCAGCAGGAACGCGATCTCTTCGAACTCGCAGGCGTTCGCGACATCCAGGATGTCGTAACCGCGATAGTGCAGATCGTTGCCGCTGCGGCCGACCGTGCACAGGGCGGTGTTGCCGGCGGCGACGCCGGACAGCGCGACCGACTTCTTGGGCTTGAATCCAGGGTTCGGCGGATCGGCTGCGGGCATCGTCGTCTCCTCGAACGGCGTCCTAGTGGTCTTTGGTCCGCGCGAACAGCTCGTCGAGCTTCGCCTCGTACGCATGGTAGTCGAGATATCGATACAGGTCTTCGCGGGTCTGCATCGTCGCGAGCACGTTCTTCTGCGTGCCGTCGCGGCGGATCGCCTGGTAGGTCGCGAGCGCGGCCGCGTTCATCGCGCGGTAGGCCGAGCAACAGTGCAGCACGATGTCCACGCCGACCGCGCCGAGTTCCTCTCGGGTGTAGAGCGGCGTGCGCCCGAACTCGGTGATGTTCGCGAGGATCGGCACGCCGACCGCGTCCTTGAAGCGCCGATAGGTCGGCAGGTCGGTGACGGCCTCGGGGAAGACCATGTCGGCGCCCGCCTCGACGCACGCGACCGTGCGTTCGAGCGCGAGTTCGAGCCCCTCGCCGGCGAGCGCGTCGGTGCGCGCCATGATCACGAAGTCCGCGTCGGTGCGCGCATCCACCGCCGCCTTCACGCGATCGACCATCTCGTCCTTCGAGACGATCTCCTTGCCCGGCCGGTGTCCGCAGCGCTTCGCCTGCACCTGATCCTCGATGTGCAGTCCGGCCGCGCCGAACTTGATCATCGACTTCACCGTGCGCGCAATGTTGAACGCGCCGCCCCAGCCGGTGTCGGCGTCGACCAGCAGCGGCAGCGGGCAGGCGTCCGTGATCCGGCGCACGTCGATCAGCACGTCATCGAGGGTGCTGATGCCGAGGTCTGGCAGGCCGAGGGAGTTCGCGGCGACACCGCCGCCGGACAGATACAATGCGCGGAATCCGCAGGCGGCGGCGAGCCGAGCCGCGTAGGCGTTGATCGCGCCGACCAGCTGCAGCGGCCGTTCCTCGGCGACCGCGGCGCGCAGACGCGCCCCCGGCGATGCGGGCCTGCCCCGGCGCTCCTCGTCCGCTGCCATCGCGATCTCCTCGAGTTAACTGCCCAAACTATAGTCAGTCGCGCAGGCGCGTCAAAGTGACCGAATCGCTCAACGATCCTGAACGGTTCGGCTACATCCCGTCGTCGCCGCGCGCGTCGCCGCCGCGATCGCGGCGGAATTCGCCCGGCGACGCGCCGGTCCACTTGCGAAACGCCCGGTGGAACGAGCTGCGCTCGGAAAACCCCAGCTCGAACGCGATGTCCATCACGCTGCGCGCCGAGTGCGTCAGGTGGCGCACCGCGAGATCCCGCCGCAGCTCGTCCTTCAGCGATCGGTACGAGGTGCCTTCCTCGTGCAGGCGGCGTCGCAGCGTCGCCGGCGTCACGTGCAGCTCGCGCGCGATCGCCGCGAACGCGGGCACCGCGCCGGGCAAGGTCTGCCGCAGCCGCCGCCGGATCCGCGCCCCGAGGCTGCGCGCGTTCTTGTACTTCACGATGATGTTCTCGGGCGCGAAGCGCAGGAACTCCTTGAGGCTGCGTTCGTCCTGGACGACGGGCAGATCGAGGTAGCTGGCATCGAACGCGATCGCCGTGCACGGCGCCCCGAAGCGCAGGGCCGTCGAGTACATCAGCCGGTACTCGGCGGCGTGCGCGGGCTCGGGGTACGCGAACTCGGCGGCCCGGATCGGAATGCGCCGGTTCACGAGCCAGCACGCGACCCCGTAGAGCAACATCAACAGGGTTTCGTGCGCGAACACGCGGTCCGGCGCGCCCTCGCGCGCGCGCAGTTCGATCCGCGCGGTCCCCGCCTCGCGCACCAGCGTCCCGCCGATGTCGTCGAGAATCGAGCGGTAGAAGCGGAGACTGCGCTCGCGCGATGGTGCGAGCGTGCGGCAGTGGATCACCGAGTGGCAGAGCATCGCGAAACTACCGGACTTCATCCGCCGGGAATCCTGACCGAAGAATTCATCGTCCAGCGCGATCGCGATCCGCCGCCACAGCTCCCCGTATTGCTTCGCGGACACCCGCGCCTGCGGCCGCTGCAGCAGCTGCGCCGACAGCCCGACCGCGGCAAGCAACGAGTCCGCGTCGAGATCGCGCGCGCGCACCGCCTCGAGCGCGGCGACGACGAAGCAGATCGCGACCGTCC
>JAKBCG010000273.1 GCA_021808035.1 Pseudomonadota bacterium | reverse complement strand
CGGCGGCGCGGCCGCGATGCAGAACAGCGCGAGCCGCCAGTTCCAGTAGAACAGGTACGCGACCAGCCCGACGACGCTCAAGGAATCGCGGATCAGCGAGACCGACGCGTTGGTCGCCGCGGCCGCGACCAGCTCGGTGTTGTAGGTGAGCTTCGAGAGCAGGTGCCCGGACTGCTGGCCGTCGAGGAACGCGGACGGCAACCGCAGGTAGTGCGCGAACACGTCGTGGCGCAGCTGCTTGATCACCTGCCGCCCGACCCACCCGGGGAAGTAGTTGGACGCGAAGTCGCCGAGGCCGCGGACGAGGAACAGCGCGACGACGCCGAGCGGGATCGTCCACAGCACCCGCGGATCGTGCCGCAGGAACGTGCCGTGGGTGAAGCGCTGCACGAGGTAGGCAAGGCCCGCCTCGGTCGCCGCGAACACAATCATCCCGAGCACCCCGGGGAGGTACATCCCGAGGTGCGGCCGCGCATAGGCGAGCAGCCGCCGGTAGATCGCCCACGCGGTGCGGCTCGGCGCGGCGGCGGCGACGGCCACGGGCTCGCTCAAGGGGCGCCGGCCTCGTGCGTGGTCGCGATGTCGACCTGGCGGAAGCCGAGCTGGCCGGCGACGTCCATCACGGTCACGACCGACTGCTGGCTGGTGCGCGCGTCCGCGCGGATCAGCAGCGCCGCCGCCTTCGGCCCGCGCGCGCCGGCGAGCGCCGCGCGCAACGTCTCCTCCCGGTCGCTCGCGAGCGCCCGGCCGTCGACCAGGTACGCGCCGTTCGCGGTGATCGTGACCACGAGCGGCGCGCCGGCGCCCGCGACCGGCTGCGCGCTCGCGCGCGGCAGCTCGACGCGGATCATCGCCATGTGCTCGAAGGTCGTCGAGACCATGAAGAAGATCAGCAGCACGAGCAGCACGTCGATCATCGAGATCAGGTTGATCTCGGGCTCGTCGTCGCGCACCCGCGAGCGCAGCTTCATTGCGCCGCGCGCCCGGCCGCGATCGCGCGATCGTCGAGCGCGTCGACCAGCTTCATCGACTCCTTCTCCATCTGGATCACCAGCCGGTCCACCTTGCCGCGCAGGTACCGGTACGCGATCAGCGACGGGATCGCGACGGAGAGCCCCGCCGCGGTCGTGATCAAGGCCTCGCCGATCCCGCCGGCGAGCAGGCGCGGGTCGCCGAGGCCGCCCGCGGTGATCGCGTTGAACGCGTGGATGATGCCGGCGACGGTGCCGAGGAGGCCGAGGAGCGGCGCGACCGCGGCGATCGTGCCGAGGGTGTTCAGGAACCGCTCCAGCTCGTGGACCACGTGCCGGCCGCCGTCCTCGAGCCGTTCGACCATCACCGCGCGCGGCTTGTGGCGGTTCGCGAGACCGATCGCGAGGAGCTCGCCGAGCGGCGAGTTGCGCTCGAGCGCGTCGATGAACTCATCGCTCAGCTGGTCGGACTCGATCCATCGCCAGACCCGCTCGCCGAGGTCGCGCGGAATCACGCGATTCGTCTGCAGCGCCCAGAGCCGCTCGAGGATGATCGCGACGGACACGATCGAGCACAGCACGATCGGCCAGATGAAGCCGCCGCCCGCGCGGATGATTTCCCACATTGCAGACCCGTTCGTTATCGGCGTGAGCCGGCATGATACTTCATGGGAGCGCGGCCGAGACAGTGCGGGGCGCGGTCTCGACGAGCCGTCCGTCCGCGAGCGTGAGGATCCGCTCCATGCGCACGGCGAGCCGCTCGTCGTGGGTGACGATCACGAGGCTCGTGCCGAGCTCCCGGTTGAGCTCGAGCATCAGCTCGAACACGTGGGCGGCGTTCGCTCCATCCAGGTTCCCGGTCGGCTCGTCGGCGAGCACGAGCTGCGGTCGGGTGACCAGCGCGCGGGCGACCGCGGCCCGCTGCCGCTCGCCGCCCGAGAGCTGCGCGGGGCGGTGGCTGAGCCGCGCGCCGAGACCGACCCGCTCGAGGATCGCCGCGGCCGCGGCGCGCGCCTCTCGCGGCCGGGTGCGCCGCACGAGCAGCGGCATGGCGACGTTCTCCAGCGCGCTGAACTCCGGCAGCAGGTGGTGGAACTGGTACACGAACCCGACCGCCCTGTTGCGCAGCGCGCCGCGCGCGGCGTCGCCGAGATCGGTGACCGATTCCCCGGCGATCCGCACGATCCCCGCGCCCGGCAGGTCGAGCCCGCCGAGCAGCTGCAGCAGGGTCGTCTTCCCGGAGCCCGACGCGCCGACGATCGCGATCCGCTCGCCGCGGCGCACCGCGATGTCCGCCCCGGCGAGCACGCGCAGCGTCGTGCCGCCCTGGACGAAGTCCTTCACGAGGCCGCGGCCCTCGAGCACCCAGTCGTTCACGCGCTCCATCGTGATCCTCGCTCCTTCAGTCGTTGCGCAGCGAGTCGGCCGGCGCGAGCCGCGCCGCCCGCCACGCCGGGTACAGGGTCGACACGCAGGCGAGCGCGAACGCGATCGCGCAGATCCGCAGCACGTCCCGCGGCAGCACGCGCGCCGGCAGCTCGCTCATGTAATAGACCCGCGCGTTCAGGAACTGGATCCCGGTCAGGGCCTCCAGGCCGCGCACCAGCGCCTCGAGATTCGTCGCGAGCAGCACGCCGAGCACGACACCGGCGGCGATCCCGAGGATCCCGATCAGGCTCCCCTGGACGACGAACACCGACAGGATGCTGCGCGGCGAGGCGCCGAGCGTGCGCAGGATCGCGATGTCCCGGCGCTTGTCCTTCACCACCATCACCATCGTCGAGACCACGTTGAACGCCGCCACCGCGACGACGAGCGACAGGATCACGAACAGGATGTGCTTGGTGATCTGGATCGAGCGGAAGAAGTTCGCGTGCTGGTTCGTCCAGTCGTCGACGTAGAAGCCGCCGCCGAGCGCGAGCGCCGCGCGGCGCACGAGCGCGTGGGCCTGGTACAGGTCGACCATCCGCAGCCGGATCCCGGTGACCGCCGGACCCATCTGCAGCAGCTTCGCCGCGTCGCCGATCGACACCAGCGCGACCCGCCGGTCGAAGTCGTACATCCCGATCGACAGGATCCCGGCGACGCGGAACGCCCGCATCCGCGGCATCACCCCGACCGGGGTCACGTCGCCCTGCGCGACGACCAGCACGACCCGGTCGCCGACGTGGGCGCCGAGCGCGGCCGCGAGGTCCTTGCCGAGGATGATCCGGTACGAGCCCGGCGTGAGGTCCGACAGATGTCCGCTCAGCAGGTGATCGCCGAGCGAGGCGACCCGCGGCTCCGAGCGCGGATCGATCCCCTCGATCTCGATGCCGGCGGATTGGCCGCGGTGGATCAGCATCCCCTGCTGCTCGATGTACGGCGAGGCGCCCGCGATCCCGGGCAGCTTCTCGACGACCCCGAGGTCGTGCCGCCAGTGCGTGATCCGCCCCTCGAGCCCCGAGATCGTCGCGTGCGCGGTGAGGCTCAGGATCCGCGTGCGCAGCACCTGCTCGAAGCCGTTCATCACCGACAGCACCACGATCAACACCGCGACCCCGACGCACAGGCCGAGCATCGCGATCCCGCCGATCGTCGACACGAAGCCGCGGTGCGGCGCCGCCCGCAGATAACGCCAGCCGAGGAAGCCTTCGTACCAGAAGCGCATCATTCGTACCGCAGCGCTTCGGCCGGGAGCGTTC
>JAKBCG010000272.1 GCA_021808035.1 Pseudomonadota bacterium | reverse complement strand
CCGTTCGTGTCGAAACTCAGGGTCGTGACCACCGGCAGCCCCGTGCGCTGCGCGCCCTCGATCGCGGCTTCGGTCTCGTCGGTGGAGGACATCGTCTCGATCCACAGGATGTCCGCGCCGCCGCGCGCGAGCGCGGCCGCCTGCTCGGCGAAGGCCTCGCGGGCCGCGTCCTTCGAGAGCGGTCCGAGCGGCTCCAGGATTTCACCGGTCGGACCCATGCTGCCGCCGACCAGCACGACGCGGTCGGCCCGATCCGCCTCGGCCCGCGCGAGCCGCGCCGCGGCCTCGTTCAGCTCGGCGACGCGCCCTTCGGCGCGGTGCAGCTTCAGCCGATGCCGCGTGCCCCCGAAGCTGTTCGTCAACAGGATATCCGCACCGGCGTCGATGAAGCGGCGGTGCAGGTCGCGCACCTGGTCCGGCTGGGTCGTGTTCCACAGCTCCGGCGCGTCGCCGGACGTCAGGCCGCGCGCGAACAGATTGCTGCCCATCGCGCCGTCGGCGAGGAGCCACGGCCGTTGCGCGAGCAATGCGGTCAAGCGGTCGGTCGGCATCGTTCGGGTTCCGGGTACCACGGGACGATCGAGCTTACCACGGGCTCGCCCGCGGGTTCGCGCTCAGGCGCCGACGACGATGCCGCGGCGTTCGAGCTCGCCGAGGATCGCGAGCGCCGCTTCCTCGGCGCCGATCGACGTGGTGTCCACGCGGATCTCGGCGTTCTCCGGCGCCTCGTATGGCGAGTCGATCCCGGTGAAGTTGCGCAATTGCCCCTGCCGCGCCTTCTTGTACAGTCCCTTCACGTCCCGGCCCTCGGCGACCGCGAGCGGCGTGTCGACGTAGACCTCGAGGAACTCGCCGTCCGCGAACAGCGCGCGCGCCATCCGCCGCTCGCTGCTGAACGGCGAGATGAACGAAACCAGCACGATCAAGCCGGCGTCGACCATCAGCTTCGCGACCTCGGCGACCCGGCGGATGTTCTCGACCCGATCGGCATCCGTGAATCCGAGGTCCTTGTTCAAGCCGTGCCGCACGTTGTCGCCGTCCAGCAGGTAGGTGTGCCGCCCGCGCGCATGCAGGCGCTTCTCGAGAAGGTTCGCGATCGTCGATTTGCCGGCACCGGACAGGCCGGTGAACCAGAGCACGCACGGCTCGTGACCCTTGAGCCGCGCGCGCGCGACCTTGTTCACGTCGAGCGCCTGCCAATGCACGTTCTGCGACCGCCGCAGCGCGAACCGCAGCATCCCGGCCCCGACCGTCTGATGGGTCATCCGATCGATCAGGATGAACGCGCCGGTCGTGCGGTTCTCCTCGTACGGGTCGAACGCGATCGATCGATCGAGTTCCAGGTCGCACACGCCGATCTCGTTGACCTCGAGGCTCGTGGCGGCAAGGCGCTCGAGCGTGTTCACGTTGATCTTGTACTTCAACGGCATCACGGTCGCGGCCACGGTCTTCGTCGCGATCTTCATCACATAGGACCGCCCGCGCAGCATCGGTTGCTCGTGCATCCACACCACGGTCGCCTCGAACTCGTCGGCGACCGCGGGCGACGAATCGGTATGCGAGAGCACGTCGCCGCGGCTGACGTCGATCTCGTCGCGCAAGGTGACGGTCACCGACTGCCCGGCGACAGCGACCGGCAGGTCGCGCTCTCCGTCGAGTATCCGCGTCACGACGCTCTGCGTACCGGCGGGTCCGACGCGCACCGGATCGCCGACGCGCAGCACACCGCTCGCGATCAGTCCGGCGAAGCCCCGGAAGTCCGCGTTCGGCCGATTGACCCATTGCACCGGCAGGCGGAACGGCATCCGCTGCATCCGATCCTCGTCGATCTCGACCGACTCGAGATAGTCGAGCAAGGTCGGCCCGCGATACCACGGCGTGCGCGCGCTCCGGTCGACGACGTTGTCGCCCTCGACCGCGCTGATCGGCAGGCAGGTGACGTTCGCGATTCCGATGCGCCGCGCGAACTCGAGGTATTCGTCGCGGATCTCCTCGAATCGGCGTTCGGAGTAATCGACGAGGTCCATCTTGTTGACGGCGAGCGCGACGTTGCGCAGACCCAGCAGCGAAACGATGAAGCTGTGCCGTCGCGTCTGCGTGAGCAGCCCCTTGCGCGCGTCGACGAGGATCACGGCGGCGTCGGCGGTCGACGCGCCGGTGACCATGTTCCGCGTGTACTGCTCGTGCCCGGGCGTGTCCGCGACGATGAATTTGCGCCGGTCGGTCGCGAAGAACCGGTAGGCCACGTCGATCGTGATGCCCTGTTCCCGCTCGGCCGAGAGGCCGTCGAGCAGGCGCGCGAAATCCAGCGCGCCGCCGCTCGAGCCGGCCTGACGGGACTCACGCTGCAGGGTCTCCAGATGATCCTCGAACAAGGTCTTCGCGTCGTACAGGAGCCGCCCGATCAGCGAACTCTTGCCGTCGTCGACGCTGCCGCAGGTGATGAAGCGCAGCAGGCGCTTGCGCTGCTGCGACTCCAGATACTCGCGGACCTCCGGGGGAATCGCGTCGTTCGGCCCGCCCATCAGAAATAGCCCTCCTGCTTCTTCTTCTCCATCGACGAAGCGCCGTCCTGGTCGATCAACCGTCCCTGCCGCTCCGAGGTGCGCGCGAGCAGCATCTCGCGGATCACCGCCGGCAGCGTGTCGGCGTCGCTCTCGACCGCGCCGGTCAACGGATAGCAGCCCAGGGTCCGGAAGCGCACGCGCCGCAGCCGCGGCCGTTCGCCGGGCGCGAGCGGCATCCGGTCGTCGTCCACCACGATCAACGCGCCGTCGCGCTCGACGACGGGTCGCTCCGCGGCCAGGTAGAGCGAGACGATCGGGATGTTCTCGAGATGGATGTACTGCCACACGTCGAGCTCGGTCCAGTTCGACAGCGGGAAGACCCGGAACGACTCGCCGCGGTGCTTGCGCGCGTTGTACAGGTTCCAGAGCTCCGGCCGCTGGTTCTTCGGATCCCAGTGGTGTTGCGCGGTTCGGAAGCTGAAGATCCGCTCCTTCGCGCGGGATTTCTCCTCGTCGCGGCGCGCGCCGCCGAACGCCGCGTCGAAACCGTCTTCATCGAGCGCCCGCCGCAATCCCTGGGTCTTCCACACGTCGGTGTGCACCGCCGAACCGTGCGTGAACGGGTTGATGCCGAGCTCGAGCGCTTCCGGATTCCGGTACACGCGCAGCTCGATGCCGGGTTCGCGCGCGACCCGGTCGCGCATCGCGTACATCTCGCGGAACTTCCATGTCGTGTCGACGTGCAGCAGCGGGAACGGCAACGGCGCCGGATGGAACGCCTTGCGGGCGAGATGCAGCATCACCGAGCTGTCCTTGCCGATCGAGTACAGCATCACCGGATTCTCGGTCTCGGCGACGACCTCGCGCATCACGTGGATGCTCTCGGCCTCGAGCCGCTGCAGGTGGGTCAGGTGGTGCATGAACTCGACGGGTTGCCGTGGACCGGGGCAGTATAGACGCACCCGGGCGCCTCGCGTCCAGCGAACCCGTTCGCAATTTCAGCGGCGCGCGCGTTGCTCCCGTCGCCGGCCCCGGTCGACGATCTCGAGCAGCGCACCGATCTCTCCGGTGAGGTGGCGCAGCATGTCGTCGAGCGTGACGATGCCGACCGCCGCGCCGCGGCCGTCGACGACCGGAATGCGCCGGACG
>JAKBCG010000271.1 GCA_021808035.1 Pseudomonadota bacterium | reverse complement strand
CTCCTACGTGATCGCGCCCGACGATCGGATCATCTATACCTATACGGCGCTCAATCCCAGCCATCACGTCGCGTACACGATGGCCGCGGTCGAGAAGTGGGACGCCGCGCACCGGCACGCGGCCGCGACCCCGGCGGGTTGACCGACGGCGGCGGGTTCTGCGCGCTCTTTGTCTATCTCATCATCGTTCCACGAAGCTGAGCGCTTTCAGCATTTCCCGAGCCGTAACAATACGCGTGGGTCCATGGTGTTGGAAAACCAGTAGGCCGCGTTTGTCGCCCGTCACCAGATAATTCGCGGCACCGGCTTCGGCCATGGCCAGCAAAAAATTGTCATTTGGATCGCGAGACCGATCGATGACCGGCAATTGATCGAGCACGGTTCCAAATCGATGCAGATCGTTGACGAAGCGACCGGCATGCGACGGCGTGATGAGTGGTCGTACGACGGGTCGCCGAGTGACTGCGGTAAGTTCGGCGATCTGTGTCGTCGACGTCACCAGGGAGAAGACCCTGTCCGTCCATGCATTGAGCAATTGGGCTGGCACGCCATGTTCAGAGATCAACGCACTGACGATGATGTTCGTGTCCAGGATGCTCCGCACACTGAAGCCTTGGACTTATGCGGACCGGGCAAAGCGTTCTGCACGCACCTCACTTAACGCCTGGTCGACAGCGGCCTCGATCTCTTCGGGACGAAGATGTGCGTTGCGCGCGCGTGCTTCGGCGACGTTGAGTTTCATCAGTCGCCATTGCACGGCGTCTTCCACAAATTTCGACAGGTCACCCTTTTTCAATCCCGATCGCGCCAGGAATGTTCGCAGCGTGATGTCGGTTTCCTTGGATACGCTCAATGTCCAGCGCACAGAGTCAGCCATGATGATCACCTTACGATAAGGACATAAGTACTATATAGGAACTTATACGCTCATCGATGGATCGCAGCAACCCGTTACAATTCAAGTGCGCCCACCTGCTCTCGCGGTACCGATGCAGCAGACCGCGCCCTGCTCGGCTCCGCGGAGCGCTGGATGGGCGCCGGCCCGCAGCCGGCCGTCCTTGGCCGGTGGCCGGTCAGAAGCCCGCGGTCAACGTGACGTACCAGGTGCGCGGTGCGCCGGGATAGGCGATCACCGCGCCCGCGCCGCCGTTGTAGAGACCGCCTGAGGTGATGTACTCGAACGAGTTGTATTGCTTGTTCGCGAGATTGTCGACTTCGAACGTCGCCTTCAGGTCCTTCAAGCCGAGGCTCCACGACGTCGGCACGTCGACGCTCGTCGAGAAGTTCAGGATCCCGAACGCCGGGATGTTCGTGTCGCCGGTCTGAACGGTGGCGCCGCTCGGCGCGGTGTAGGAATCCTGGTTGAACGCACCGGCCGCCGTGATGTTGTTGTTGTTGTCGAATGCGTATTGAGAGCCCGTCCGGACGTACGTCAGGCGCGGTTCGACCACGACGCCGTCGACGTGCCACAGGTAGTACAGGCCGAAGCTCATGTTCGCGGTCGGCGTGTACGGGATCGGCACGTTGTGATAGACGATCGTGTTGCCGTTGGCGTCGGTGTTGCCGTTGATGTAGTCCTTGAACTTGGCGCTGACGATGCCGATGTTCGCGAACGCATACAGGTCGTGCACCAGCGAGGCGTCGCCGAAGATGTTCACGCCGTCATAGGTCGACGAAGCGAACGCGAGCAGGGCGCCGCCGGCGGCGAGCGCGGACGGGATCGTCTCGTGGGTGTAATCGAGGTGCGAGTAGCTCACGTCGAGCGCCATGTCGGTGACCGGTCCCCAGCGGTCCTTGCGCAGCTTGATGCCGACGAGGGTGTCCGCCCCCTTCTCGAGATGGACGTTCTGCGCGGGAATCACCACGTACGGTCCGGTGCCGCCGCCGTTCTCGGGGTACCGGTAGCTCACCCCATAGTTCGCGTAGAGTGCGAGCCAGGGCAACGCGCGCCAATTCACGCCGATCGAGGGCTCACCGCGCCGGAAGCTGGTATGCGCCGACGGCGACGGGTTGAGCGTCACGCAGTTCGGATCCGGATTGATCTGGGATAGGTCGCCGCAGGGGTTGTACAGCACCGCCAGCGGGAACACGCTCGACTCGTTCGCGTAGAAATCGGTCGAGTAGTTCACTTCCCGGAATCCCGGCGTGATCGCGAGGCCGGGGAACGGGGTGATCGTGTCCTGGACGTACACCGCGGCGTTCAGCTGATAGAAGATGTCGCTGTCGTAGTTGCCGTTCGGCGCGACCGGCGAGCCCATCAGGTTCGCCGGCGCGGCGGGGCCGCCGGGGCCGACCAGGCCGGCGAAATTCGCGTTCGGGTTCCAGGTCTGTTCCTGCGAGTAGTACCGGCTGCCCTGCAGGTAGCCGCCGGCGAACACGTGGTTGTACGGCAGATTGAACTCGAACGTCAGCTTGTCGCCGAGCACGTAGGAGGACGGCCGGTTCGACTCCCAGGTCGACTGCAGCGGTGGCAGGTAGTCGTGCAGCGGGGTGTAGTGCAGCCGATGCTCGTGATCGAAATACGCCAGATTGTGAATCGAGGTCACACCCGAGAGGCGCAGGTTCAGGTGGCTCCAGAGCATCTCGATCGCGTTCGTGTCGAGCTTCCAGTTCACGGCGTACGGCAGCGTCGTGTAGTACCCGGTCGTCTGCTGACTGATCAGCGCGCCCGGATTGCCGGGGCCGGTGATCGTGATCCCGGGGATCGGTGCGACCGGGATCGGGAACGGCCGCTGGGCGCTGCTGCGGGCGACGTACGCGCCCAGGCTGAAGTCGCCGCGGCCGGACGCGAACAAGTGCCGCGTCTTCGCGTAGTACGCGTAGTTGTCGCTCGGATTCTTGTAACCGTCGGCGCCTTGCAGGAAGTTGTTCGCCTGGTCCAAACCGCCGGCGATCACCGTCCGCCAGCCGTCGAGATCGCCGGTCTGCAGGTCGAACGACTCGTTCCGGGTCTGATAACTCCCATAGGTCAACGAGATGTCGCCGCCGAACTTGTCGGTCGGTTGCAGCGGCACGAAATCGATCGAACCGCCGATGTTCGTCCACCAACGGTCTTTCGGCGCGCCGGGACCATAGGTCACGTTCATCGTCTCGATGATCGAACTCTGCGGAATCAGGGTGGACTGCCAGAGGTCGTTGCCCGGGTTCGCCATCGGCACGCCGTCGAAGGTCGGTGAGACGCTACCGTTGTCGGGATTGCCGCCGGAGAAGCCGGCCCAGCCCGTCTTGATCCCGTTGATGCTGATCGTCGTCTTGGTCGAACCGGTCGTGCCGTAGGTCGAGGTGCTGACCCCGGGTATCAGCGACATCGCCGCGGCGATACCGCCGACGGTGCTGCTCGCGCGGATCTGATCCCGGTCGAGGGTCTTGATCGACTGGTCGGTCGTGAACTGTAGGATATTGCGCTCGTGGCGGGCCGTGACCAGGATCGCGTTCAACTGGGTCGTCGAGGCGATGTCGGCGGCGACGACCGGGGGTGATGCGGCGTGGGCGACCGCGCTGGCGGTCAGCGTGCCGGCCAAGGCGAGCCGGATCGCGCCGCGCAGCGCGTTCGTCGGCGTCAGCCGGGGGAACGCCTCCCGTGGACGGTGGCGGTATTGCATCGGCGAAACTCCTGTCGTTGACGCTGGAAACGATGCCGCCGCTCGATTCCTCGAGCCGGGGCGGTGGCGG
>JAKBCG010000270.1 GCA_021808035.1 Pseudomonadota bacterium | reverse complement strand
GCGACGAGATCGGTGCGGGCATCGTCGAGCATGAACTCCAGGCGCACCCGTGGGTGCTCGCGCAGGAAATCGGCGATCCAGTCGAGCGGAAACAAGTCGAAGAACCCCGCGGGCGCCGCGATCCGCACCCGGCCCTGCGGCGTCCGACTGTCGTCCGCGAGCTCCTGCGAGGCCGCGAGGATCCCATCGACCGCCGGCGCGCAGCGATCGAAGAACGCCTGGCCCGCGCTCGTGAGAGAGAGCTTGCGGGTGGAGCGATGCAGCAGCCGCGTGCGCAGCTGCGACTCGAGCTCGCCGATGCGACGGCTCAGGGTATTCGGCGGAATCCCGAGTCGACGTGCGGCGTTCGCGAAGCTGCCGTTGCGGGCCACCTGCACGAACCAGCGAATGTCGTTGAGATCCACGTGATTGAATCGATTTTTGGATTACTTTCGTCCGATTATAACGACTAGTATCGATAATCGGTGCCGCGTATGCTGCCGCCACCTCATTAATTCGAAGACGGAGCCATCCATGCCGAAAGTACTGGTGCTGTACTACTCGTCGTACGGTCACATCGAGACGATGGCGCAGGCCGTCGCCGAGGGCGCGCGCCAGGCCGGCGCAAGCGTCGACGTGAAGCGGGTTCCCGAGACCGCGCCCGCGGAGGTCGCCAAAGCCGCGCATTTCAAGCTCGACCAGGCCGCACCGGTCGCGAAGGTCGAAGACCTCGCGGACTACGACGCGATCGTCGTCGGCACGCCGACGCGGTTCGGCCGGATGCCCTCGCAGATGGCGAGCTTCCTCGACCAAGCGGGTGGCCTCTGGGCCCGCGGCGCGCTGAACGGCAAGGTCGGCGGCGCATTCAGCTCGACCGCGACCCAGCACGGCGGCCAGGAGGCGACGCTGTTCTCGGTGATCACCAACCTGCTGCACTTCGGCATGGTGATCGTCGGCTTGCCGTACAGCCATCAGGGCCAGATGCGCATCGACGAGGTCGTCGGCGGGAGCCCGTACGGCGCGACCACGATCGCCGGCGGGCGCGGCGAGCGGCAACCGAGCGCGACCGAACTGGAAGGCGCCCGTCATCAAGGTGAACTCATCGCCAAGACCGCGGCGAAACTTTCCGGCCGCTGACCCGCGCGCGCGGCGCTAGTATGCTGCGCGCTGGGTTGGTCGCCCGATGCCGGGCGTACCGCGCACGCAGGAGTCCCGACACATGAGCCACACCGCCGCCGACGCCGCGCTGCGAGAGAACTACGCGGCCGGCGGCTTCCTGCGCCGTCTCGAGCCGGGATCACGACCGGCGTTGATCGTGATCGACTTCGTGAACGCGTACCTGCTGGAAGATGGACCGCTGTACGGCGGCGAGGGCATCCGGGTGGCGCATCGTGGCGCGATCGAGCTGCTCGGCGCCGCGCGGAGCGCGGCGATCCCGGTGTTCCACACCAACCTGAGCTACGAGAAGGGTGGCCGCAACGGCGGGATCCTGTACCGCAAGGTCGGCGCGCTCGCGTGCTTCGCGGAGGACGCGCCGGACCCGCGCCACGGCCGGTTCGTCGCCGGTCTCGAGCCCGCGCCCGGCGAGAGCGTGATCACGAAGCAGTACGCGAGCGCGTTCTTCGCGACCACGCTCGCCTCGACACTCGCCTTCCTGCGGGTCGACACGCTGCTGATCGCGGGCGTCTCGACCAGCGGCTGCGTGCGCGCGACCGCGGTCGACTGCTGCCAGCACGGCTTCGTGCCCCTCGTCGTGCGCGACGCGGTCGGCGATCGCGCATCCGGACCGCATGAGGCGAACCTGTTCGACCTCCAGGCCAAGTACGCCGAGGTGCTCGGGCTCGCCGACGCACTCGCCTACCTTGGCCGCGTCAAGGCTTCGCGGGCCAGCGCTGCGGATAGAGCCTGAGCTTCGCGACGTCGTAGCCCAGCGAGCGGACGAAGTCGCGCAGCTGGCGGTATTCGCCGACCGAGATCGTCGGCGTGCGCGCCATGATCCACACATAGTCGCGGGCGTCGCGCGCGATCACGGCCACGCGGTAGTCGGGGCTCAGGTAGGCGATCAGGTACTGCGCGCGGAAAGGCCACAGGAACTGCATTCCCCAGCGCGCGTTGCTCGCCCGGTCGAGCACCCGCGCGCGCGGCCGCAGCGTCCTCACCGGTCCGTCGAAGCCGCCGACGTGGAACGTGTAGGTCGTCCGGATCGTGCCGTCCGGCGCGAGCCGGTACGACTCGACCGCGTCGTACGCGTTCCGGTCGACGAACGTCGGCGTCGCCGCGATCACGTACCACTTGCCCATGAAGCGGCCGAGGTCGACGTGCGCGACCGTCGGGATCGGCGGACGGCCGGTCGCGCAACCGGCGAGCAACAGGAACGCGGCGTAGACGGTGAGGCTCGGCCGGGGTCGGGTCATTGCATGGCCCCGATCGTGGGTCGCCGCGCGCCGGTCACGGTGACGCCGCCGGTCACGGTGACGCCGCCGGGCTCGCGACCGCCGCGAGCGTCGCACGCGCGATCATCCGCTCCTCGTCGGTCGGCACCACGCGCACCGTGACCGGTGCCTGGTCCGGCGAGATCCGCGGCGCATGCTGCTCGTTGCGCGCCGCGTCGATCCGGATCCCGAGGAAGCCGAGGTCCGCGCAGATCCGGGCCCGGATCGGTGCGGCGTTCTCGCCGATCCCGCCGCTGAACACGAGCGTCTCGACGCCGCCGAGCGCGGCCGCGAGCGCGCCGATCCACTTGCGCGCCTGATAACAGAACACCGCGAGCGCTTCGGCGGCGCGCGGATCGCTGCGCTCGGCCGCGAGCAGATCGCGCACGTCCGCGCTCGTGCCGGAGATCCCGAGCAGGCCGGATTCGTGGTTCACCATCGTCTGGAATCCGCCCGCGTCGAGCCCGGCGCTGCGCAGCAGGTAGTACGCGAGCCCGGGGTCGATGTCGCCGGTGCGGGTGCCCATCACGAGCCCTCCCGCCGGCGTGAATCCCATCGTGGTGTCGATGCTGCGGCCGTCGCGCAACGCCGCCATGCTCGCGCCGTTGCCGAGGTGCGCGAGGATCACACGACCGTCGACGATCGCCGGGTCGGCGAGCCGCACGAGTTCCTCGCGCAGGTACGCATACGAGAGACCATGGAAGCCGTAGCGGCGCACGCCCTCGTCGCCGTAGCGCCGCGGCACCGGCAACCGCACCGCATGCGCCGGCATCGTCGCGTGGAACGCGGTGTCGAAACAGGCGATCTGCGGCACCCGCGGCCATCGGGCGGCGAGCGCCTCGATCAGATCGAGCTCGCGCGGCAGGTGCTCGGGATCGAACGCGGCGAAGCGGCGCCATTCGGCGATCCGCTCGGCGGTCGCGCGCACCGGATCCGCCCGGCCCATCCCATGGACGACACGGTGGCCGACACCGGCGATCCCCTCGGCGAGGCCCGCCGTCTCGAGTCGCTCGACGAGCGCCGCCGCCGCGGCGCCGTGATCCGCGGCGGCGATCTCGCGACGCTCGAGCGGACGGCCGGCGGGCGCCCATTCGACGGTGGTCCCGGACCCGCCGATGCGGTCGATCTTGCCGTGCAGGAGCCGCGTGGACCCCTCCGCGAACAGCGCGAACCGCACGCTCGAGGAGCCCGCGTTGACCGCGAGCACCCGCGGTCCGGCGGGATCGCCGCTCACCCGAGGTTCACCCGGCGCTCACTGGATCGGGCCGAGGAAATCGCTCTTGCCGATCTCGACGCCGCCTTCGCGCAGCAACGCATAGGCGATCG
>JAKBCG010000269.1 GCA_021808035.1 Pseudomonadota bacterium | reverse complement strand
TGTCGGTCATGGAATTGGATCCTCGATGGAGGCGATCTCCTTCGTCCATCCGAAGGGGTCCGGCGCGCGTCGCTCTTGAATCGCGAGCAGCGATTCGCGCAGGCGCTTCGCGACCCCGTCGACGATCGGTGGCGAATGATGCCGCCCGTCGCTCTCCCAGAGCGACTCGATCGGGCTCACGATCGCCGCGGTCCCGCACGCGAACACCTCGGTGCACGCACCGCTGCGGATCCCGTCGATGATCTCGTCGATCGCGATGCGCCGCTCGTGAACCGCGTAGCCCAGGCTTCGCGCCAGCAGGATCAACGAGTCCCGGGTGACTCCGGGCAGGATCGTGCCGTCGAGCTCGGGCGTGTGCAGCTCGCCATCGATCACCACGAACACGTTCATCCCGGAGAGTTCCTGGACGTCGCGATGGTGCGCGGCATCGAGCCACAGCGCCACGGTGCAGCCCCGGTTCACCGCCGCCGTGGAGGCGCGCAGCGAGGCGGCGTAGTTCGCCGCCGCCTTGGCTTCGCCGATGCCACCCGGCGCCGCGCGCACGTCGGCACGCTCGATCGTCACCTTCAGCGCGCCGGAGGCGTACGATTCGACCGGGTTCGCGATCACCATGAAGCGGAACGTGGAGGAGTTCTTCAGCAGGTAGCTGTTCTCGGTGCCGAACAGGAACGGGCGCAGATAGAGCGACCGCCCGGACTGCGACGGAATGAAGTCGCTGCACGTGCCGGCCACGGCCTCGATGCCCTCGAAGAACAAGGATTCCGGCACGACGGGCATCGACATCCGGACGGCCGAGCGCGCCAGCCGGCGGCAGTTCTCGCCGGGCCGGAACAAGTTCGGCCGTTCCCGCCCGACGCGGTACGCCTTGAGCCCCTCGAACACCAGTTCGGCATACTGCAGCGCGCGCGACCCCGGCCATAGCTCGATCGGCCCGTACGGCAGGAGCTGTCCCCGGCTCCAGACGCCGTCGCGCCAGGTCGCGCTGTACATCACCGGTGCGTTCACGAGCCCGAAGCCGAGCCGCTCCGGCAGGGTGAATCCCCGAAGCGCGGCGGCAATGCCCGGATCGACGTCGTAGGTGCGCATTCAGCCCCGCAGATACGCGTCGGTGCCGGTCAACCAGTCCTCGCGCGGCGGCGAGAACACGTCCACGTCGAGCGTGTCCTCGAGCGCGAGCGCCCGGTGGGGCAGGTTCGAGGGGATCACGATCACTTCGCCGGCGCGCACCGTGATCTCGGAGTCGCCTTCCGGTCCGAACCAGAAGTGCAGCGCACCCGACAGGATGTACGTCAGCTGCTCGTTGTGATGCGAGTGGCGGGGCACCTCGTCACCCTTCTTCAGATGGACGTGCGCGATCATCATGCGTTCACCGCTGATGAGTTTGCGGGTGATGCCCCCCTTCAAGGGCTCGGCGGGCAGATCGTCCCAGCGGTAGTGCGGGACCCGGGTCTTGCTCGGTAACGTGCTCATCGCGCGCCTGCGCCGGAGTCGCCGCGGGGAACGATCGCGACCACGCGCGCGGGAAAGCCCGTGCCGTGCTCGGGCTTCGGGAACGACACCATCACGAGCGCGCCGGCGTCCGGAACCCGGTCCAGGTGCGCGAGCACTTCGATCTGGTAGTGATTGGTGCCGAGCACGTAGGACTCGAGCGAGTAGTCGTCCTTCGACGCGCCGAGACCGCCGTCGGTATCGGTGGTCTCGTGACCGATCGCGGTGACGTGCCGCTGCGTGAACAGGAACTTCAGCACCGGCAGGCTCCACCGGGGGTAGTGCGCCACGCCGTGCGCATCCCTATTCTGCATCGCGGCCTGGCTCGGCCAGCGCTTCGACCAGTCGGTGCGCATCGCGACGAACGAGTGCGGCGGGATCCTGCCGTAACGGCGCTCCCAGGCGCGCACGTCGCCCATCGTGATCGCATAATCCGGATCCTTCGCGACCTTCTGGTGCACGTCGATCACCACGAGCGGCATCAGCATCTGGTCCACCGGGATCTGATCGACCGTCCGCAGACCGTGGTGGAAGTGCGCCGGCGCATCGACGTGGGTCCCCCACTGGCCGACGTGACAATACTCGTCGACGTGGAAGCCGTCCTTGCGGATGGTGTACAGCGTGCGCACGGTCATCGGTCCGAAGCCCTTCCAGTGCGGCGTGTCGGGCCCGAACGTGTGCGTCAGGTCCACGTAGCGGGCGCCGGCGAGAAAGCGGCGATAGATCGACCACAACGGAAACGCCGGCGCGTGCGCCGCCGATGCCGCCGGCCGCGCGGGCGTGGGCGTCGCGGCCGCGTGGGCGGCGAACGGCAGGGCGAACACGGCGACGAGGGCGCCGCTCACGAAGCGGGTGCGAAGGCGAAGTCGAAGATCGTTCATGTCACTCTCCTCCGAATTTGAAGCTCCACTGCGTGCCGATCGTCATCGGCTGCAGGGTCGAGATCCGCGTCAGCGGTCCGATGTTGAAACTGAAGCTCGTGTTGTTCGCGGAAACCCAGGGTACCTTGTTCGTCAGGTTCGTGATGAAGAACGCGCCCGTCCAGCGCTTCGCGGCGAGCGTGACCCGCAGGTTCGCCATCGCGTAGCCCGGCAACTGGATCACCGAGTAGGCCTCGTCCCACGACGAGCCGGTGTAGGTGCCGTCGAGACGCACGGTCAAGGTCTTGTCGGCGACCGGTATCGAATAATCCAGCGATGCGCTCCCGGTCTCCTTCGGCACGTTCAGGATCGGAATGCTGTTGCAGGGCCCGCCGACCGGGCAGCTCGGGAAGCTGTAGCCGGAATTGGCGAGCGAGCCGACGTAGGCCGCGCTCGGATGGGTGATGTCGGCCTGGGTCCAGGTGCCGGCGAGGTGCACGGTCCAGTGCTCCGCGACCCGCGCCGCGAAGTCGAGCTCCGGACCGTAGCTGCGCCCGTTGCCGGCATTTGTCACGTACGGGGTGCCGCACGACAGCAGCGCGGTCTGTTGCACCTGATCCCACTTGATGTAGTAGAGGTCGCCGTTGATCCGGATGCGGTCGTTCGCGAGCATCGACTTGCCGCCGAGCTCGTAGTCCCAGACGGTGTCCGGATTGAACGACTTCGGACCGCCGAGCGGGCACGCGGTCAACGGGATCGCCATGTTCGCGCCGCCCGGACGAAAGCCCTTGGACGCGGACAGGTACATCATCACCTTGCTCGACGGCAGCCAGGCGAGGTCGACGCGGGGAATCACCCCCGAGGCGCTCGAGGACTGGCCCGGCGGGTTCGCGAGCGGCGCCGCCTGCGGGGTGAAGAAGTATCCCCATTCGTTGTTGTACGCCGAGGTGTCGTACCGGTACCAGCGCAGGCCGCCTTCGAGCTTCCACGACGGGGCGAGGCGCCAGGAGGCGTCCGCGAACGCCGCCTTCTGCGAGATCTCGTAGAGGTTGTCGAGACCGAACGTCAAGCCCGCCGGATTGTTCATCGGTGGCGAGAGCATCTGCGAGAGCTGCGCGATGTAGGGCGCGTACTGGGACTCGACGAACGCGGAGTTCAGCTTGCTGTAGAAGAGCCCCGTGACCCAGTGGAGCTTGGTGTTCCCAGCCGAGTTCAGCCGCAGCTCCTCACTGAACTCGTGTTCCGGCTCCGCCTCGTAGATCGACGTGTTGATGTAGGTCGGCATGCCGATCGCCGCCATCTGCGCCGGGGTCACCAGGAAGGACTCGAGGGTCCAGGAGGTCGCTTCGGACGCGTCCTGCACCTGCCACGGCTGCCGTTCGAAATAGCCGGTCGCGCTCGTCAGGTCCGCGAAGCCGAGCTTTCCCTTGATCGTCGCGGAGAAGATGCTGATCGGAGTA
>JAKBCG010000268.1 GCA_021808035.1 Pseudomonadota bacterium | reverse complement strand
GCCGTGCGCCGCGGGGCGCGCATCGAGCCGGACGGCCTGCGGGTCGAGACGGTGCTGAGCGCGCTGCCCGGCTGTGCGCTGCTGCTCGATGCCGAGGGCGTGATTCGCGAATGCAACGCGGCCGCGGCGGAACTCCTCGCCGGCGCGGCGCCCGGCGTCCGCTTCGACGCGCTGCTGCCGCGATGCCGGTCGCCGGGCGCGGCGTGCGGCGAACTCATCGAACTTGCGGGCGCGCGCTGCGCGACCGTGACGCGCCGGCCGCTCGCCGGCGGGGGCGAGATCGTGTTGATCGCCGACGTCACGCCGCAGCAACGTATGCAGCGGCTGCTCGCCCGACAACAACGCTTGCTCACGCTCGGCGAACTCGCGGCCGGCCTCGCGCACCAGATCCGCACGCCGCTCGCCGCGGCGCTGCTGTACGCCTCGCAGATGACCCTGCCCGACCGGACCCCCGGGTCTCTCGCGCGTTGCGCCGCCAAGACCGCGGCGAGCCTGCGGCAACTCGACCGGCTGGTCACCGAGATGCTCGCCTTCGCGCACGGCGGCGCCGAACGCGAGCCGGTCAGCGTCAGCGCGCTGCTCGAGCAGGTCGCGCAGTGGGTGCGTCCGGTGATGCGCGACGGCGTCACGCTCACGATCCGCACCGAAGCGCCGAGGCTCACGGTGCGCGCGAACGCGTCGGCGCTCGCCTCGGCGGTGATGAACCTGGCGATCAACGCGCTGCAGGCCTCCGAGGGCCGGATCGCGATCGAGCTGCTCGCCCGCGACGGGAGCGCGGGACGGGCGCAGATCGTCGTGCGCGACGATGGTCCCGGGATCCCGCCGGGCCTGCGCGAGCGCCTGTTCGAGCCCTTCTTGACGACCCGCGCCGGCGGCAACGGCATCGGCTTGTCGATCGTCAAGTCGGTGGTCGACGCGCACCAGGGCAGCGTCCGTCTAGTCGATTCGGCGGTGGGCGCGACGTTCGTGATCGATCTACCCGCGGAGAGTCCGGCATGAAGGAACCCGAAGGCACGGTTCTCGTCGTCGAGGACGACGAGGCGCTGCGGGATGCGTTGCTCGACACCCTGCTGACCGCCGGGATTCCGGCGGTCGGGGCGGCGGACGCCGCCGCGGCGACCGCGCAGCTGAAGCGCGCGGACGTCGGCCTCGTGATCAGCGACGTGCAGATGCCCGGTGTCGACGGCAATCAGCTTCTCGCGACCTGCCGCCGGCTGCGCCCGGACCTCGCCGTGGTGTTGATGACCGCTTACGGCACGATCGAGAAGGCGGTCGCCGCGATGCGCGACGGCGCCACCGATTACCTCGTGAAACCGTTCGACGCCCGCGCGCTGATCGAACTCGCGCGCCGGCAGCTCGCGCGGCGCGCGGTTCCGCCGGAACTCGTCGCGGTCGATCCCGAGTCCCGCCGTCTCGTCGCGCTCGCGAGCCAGATCGCGCAAACCGACGCGACCGTGCTGGTCACCGGCGAGAGCGGCACCGGCAAGGAAGTGTACGCGCGCTTCATCCGCGACCGGTCGGCGCGCCGCGACGCCCCGTTCGTCGCGATCAACTGCGCGGCGATCCCCGAGAACATGCTCGAAGCGACGCTGTTCGGCCACGAGAAGGGCGCGTTCACCGGCGCGCTCGGCGCGCATCCAGGCAAGTTCGAGCAGGCCCAGCGGGGCACGCTGCTGCTCGACGAGATCTCCGAGATGAGCCTCGGCCTGCAGGCGAAGATCCTGCGCGTGCTGCAGGAGCGCGAGGTCGAGCGTCTCGGCGGCACCCGCGCGATCGCGCTCGACGTGCGCGTGATCGCGACGTCGAACCGGCACCTCGAGGACGAGGCGCGCGCCGGGCGCTTTCGCGCGGATCTCTTCTATCGGCTGAACGTGATGCCGCTGCGCCTGCCGCCGTTGCGCGCGCGGCGCGCCGACGTGCTGCCGCTCGCGCGCCGCGCGATCCTCGGCTGCGCGCGCGCCGACCGGCGCGTCCCGGAGCTGACCGCGGACGCCGAGCGCTGCCTGCTCGCCTACGACTGGCCGGGGAACGTGCGCGAGCTCGCGAACGTCGTGCAACGCGCCGCGCTGCTCGCGACCGACGGGCGGATCACCGCGGCGGCGCTCGAGATACCGCAGACCGCCACCGGGTCGCTGTCCACGCCGGCGGACGCCGACGCCGCCGACGGCGCGCCGCTCGGACGGGACCTCAAGGATCGGGAAAGGACGTTGATCCTCGCGACGCTCGCGAGCACCGCGGGGAGCCGCCGGAGGGCCGCCGAGAAGCTCGGGATCAGCGAACGGACCTTGCGTCACAAGCTGCAGCGTCTGCGCGCGGCCGGCGTCGCGGTGCCGGCCGCGCACGAGACCGCGCTCGCCGGGGGCGGGCCGTGAGCAGCGTGCAGATCTCGCAGGTGCTCGCCGAGATGCGCGCGCTGCAGTCGCGGATCGGCGCGGCGCAGCTCGATCAACCGCAGCCGCTGTCGATCGGCGCGCCGCCGCCCGCCCACGCCGACTTCGGGCAGATCCTGCAACGCTCGATCGACGGTGTCGCCCGCATGGAGGATCACGCCGATCGAATGGCCGACGCCTACGAGGCCGGGGTCAAGGGTGTCGATCTGACCAAGGTGATGATCGAGGTCCAGAAGGCGGGTCTCGCGTTTCACGCGATGACCGAGATCAGGAACAAACTGATCGATGCCTACAACCAAGTGATGAACATGTCCGTATGACCGGATCGCGGGGGATGACGCATGGCTGAGAAGACGGCGCTCACACCGCGCGGGCTCCTCGACGCCCTGCCGGCCCTGAAGCCGGTGGGTCTGCTCGTCGGCGTCGCAGCCGCGGTCGCGGCGGCGATCTGGCTGGTGCTGTGGTCGCAGGGGCCGAACTATACGGTGCTCTACGGCCAGCTCTCGGACCGGGAGTCCGGCCAGATCATGGATGCGCTGACCGCCGACGGGATACCGTTCAAGCTGAACCCGGCCGGCGCGATCCTGGTGCCGGCGGCGCAGCTGCAGACCGCCCGGATCAAACTCGCGGGGCAAGGTTTGCCGCAGACCGACCCGATCGGCCTGTCGATGCTGCAGAACGACTCGTCGTTCGGCACGAGTTCGATGATGGACCGGCTGCGCTACCAGGCGATGCTCGAAACGGAGCTCGCGCGCACGATCGCGAAGGTCGACGGCGTCGAGGGCGCGCGGGTGCACCTTGCGCTGCCGAAGCCGTCCGTGTTCCTCGACGATCCGCAGCGCACGACCGCGTCGGTGCTGCTGCAACTGTATCCCGGACGGCGTCTCGATCCGGACCAGGTCGCCGCGATCGTGCACCTGGTGGCGTCGAGCGTCCCGAACCTGACGCCGAACGACGTGACCCTCGTGGATCAGTCGGGAACGCTGCTGAACTCGTCGCAACAGAATCCGGCGGCGGCGGAGGAGAACCGGCAGTTCGCGTACACCCGCAAGATCGACCACAGCTACGAGCGGCGGATCGTCGCTCTGCTCGAGCCGATCGTCGGGCCCGGCCGCGTGCATGCGACCGTGACGGCCGACGTCGACTTCACCGTCGCGGAACAGACCCAGGAAGACTACGACCCGAACAAGACCGCGGTGCGCAGCGAGCAGGAGAGCCAGGACGTGAGCCGCGATGGCGGCGGACCGATGGGCGTCCCCGGCGCGCTCAGCAACGAGCCACCCGGCACCACCGGCGCACCGGCCATTCCGGGCGCGTCGGGGCCGGGCCAGGCGGCCGCGGCGACCCCGGCGGCGAGCGCGGCCGCCGGCCCGATCGGCAGCGCCGCCGCCGCGGCGAGCGCGACGGCGGTGAGCGCCG
>JAKBCG010000267.1 GCA_021808035.1 Pseudomonadota bacterium | reverse complement strand
GGCGAACAGACCGAGCGCGGTCATGATCAGCGCCTCGCCGACCGGACCCGCGACCTTGTCGATCGACGCCTGACCCGCCAAGCTGATCGCGATCAGCGCGTGGTAGATGCCCCAGACCGTGCCGAACAGACCGACGAACGGTGCGGTGGAACCGACCGACGCGAGCACCGACATGCCGCCCTGCATCTTGCCGATGATCATGTCCGCGGTGCGCTGCAGCGCCTGCGTGATCCACTCGTTCGCATCGATCGCGCCGGCGAGCTTCGTCTTGGTCGACTCGTGGTGCTCGACCGCCGCCTTGCCGGCCTCGGCGAGCGCGCGATACGGATTCGAATCGCCCTTCAGCTTGGCACAGGCTTCGTTCAGGTTCGATGCGGCCCAGAAATCCTTCTGCGCCTCGCGACCCTGACGGCGGAGCCGGCGCTGGTCGAAGAACTTCGTGATCATGATGAACCACGTCAGGACCGACATGATCACCAGGATCGTGAAGACCGACCGCGTGACGAGGTCTCCATTCTGGAGCATCGGCACGAGGCCATACGGATTGCTGACTACTTGCTCTGACATGGACCGATTCCCTCTACGTAAACGAACAGTTGAAATTATCGCGTTTGAGTACTTCTAAATATAAAACACGGGTCGAATGCCGTTTCTCGATGCGCTCCCCGTCAGCGCCTCAGAAGTCGTCCGAGTTCGTGATCTTGAATTGGACCGGCAAGCTCGCGGTCGACACCACCGGCCGATGGTTCACGGTCGCCGGATGGAAGCGGTACGCCTTCGCGACCCGCAGGCAGGCCTTGTCGAGCCGCGGATGCCCGGTGCTGCGCAGGATCGACGCATCCGCGACGCGCCCATCGGTGCCGACCGTGATCTTCACCAGGCAGGTGCCTTCCTCGCCTTCGCGGCGCGACGCGTCCGGGTAGTAGGAGTTCACGTCGACCGGATGGCTCGCGTCGAGCGAGATCCCGGTGCGCGCGACCGGGGCCGGCGGCGGCGCCGGACGAGCGACCGGCGCCGGGGCCCGCTGCCGCGAGACCTCGGTGATCGCGTTGTTGTTCTGGCTCGGCGCCTGGATGTCGACGAACTCCGGCGGCGGCACGTAGGGCTTGATGTCCTGGAGCTTCGGCGGCGGCGGCGGCGGCTTGTCCTGCTTCTTCGGCTGCTTGATCTGGGCGATCTGCACCGGTGGGATGATCGTATGAACGACCTTGCTCGCAAGCCCCGACATGAAACCGTATCCGATCAGCACGTGCAGCGCGAGGACCGCGAGGACCGCGAGTCCTCTCCTACCGGAAAATAATGATGGTTCTTCGTACGTATACATAATGTTCGGCTTGCGACCTTATCCCCTACGTCGTTCCAACCCAGCGCCGCCGCGTCCCGAAATCGCGCGGGCCGCGCCCCTCTAACGCGCGCGGAGCAGCCGGGACTTTCCGACACCCGTTCGGCATCTGTCCCCGCGCTCCGACCTGCGAGTCCGGAGCGTGACACAGTTCACGCGTGGACTGCAAGCACGGAATCGCAACGGTGCAGCCCGAATTTCATCCATGAGTTTGCGCCGCGCGGCATCAAGACTCCAGATCGGTCACCGCGCCGAGCGTTGCGCTGCTGACACACTTCGCGTATTTCGCGAGCACGCCCCGCCGCGCATAAGGCTTCGGCGCACGCCACGCCTTTCGGCGTCGGCGCAACTCGGCGTCCGGGACCTGTAGCGTGATCGCACGTCGGCGCGCGTCGATCGCGATCCGATCGCCGTTGCGCACCAGCGCGATCGGACCACCGACCGCGGCCTCCGGCGCGACGTGACCGACGACGAACCCATGGCTGCCGCCGGAAAATCGGCCGTCGGTGATCAACGCGACGTCCTGGCCGAGCCCCTTGCCCATGATCGCGCCGGTGGGACTCAACATCTCGCGCATCCCGGGGCCGCCTTTCGGTCCCTCGTAACGGATCACGACGACGTCGCCCGCACGCACGGCGCCGCCGAGGATCCCGTCGAGCGCCTGCTCCTCGGAATCGAACACCCGCGCGACGCCCTCGAAACGCAGGCCCTCCTTGCCGGTGATCTTCGCGACCGCACCGTCCGGCGCGAGGTTGCCGCGCAGCACCACCAGGTGGCTGTCCTTCTTGATCGGATCCGACAGCGGCCGCACGATCTGCTGCCCCGGCGGGTACGGGGCGACAGTCGCGAGATTCGTCGCGAGCGTCTCGCCGGTCACCGTCAGGCAGTCGCCGTGCAACAAGCCGGCATCGAGCAGCGTCTTCATCAACGGCTGGATTCCGCCGATCGCGACCAGCTCCGACATCGAGTAGCGCCCGCTCGGCCTGAGATCCGCGAGCACCGGGACGCGCTTGCCGATGCGCACGAAATCGTCGAGCCGCAGCTTCACGTTCGCGGCCGACGCGATCGCGAGCAGGTGCAGCACCGCGTTGGTCGATCCGCCGAGCGCGATCGCGACCGTGATCGCGTTCTCGAACGCGGCGCGGGTCATGATCCGGCTCGGCCGCAGGTCGCGCTCGATCAAGCGCACGACCGCCTCGCCCGCGCGCGCGCAGTCGGAACGCTTCTCCGGCGAGACCGCATCCTGCGCGGAGCTGTTCGGCAGGCTCATCCCGAGCGCCTCGATCGCCGACGCCATCGTGTTCGCGGTGTACATGCCGGCGCAGGAGCCGGGGCCGGGGATCGCGGTCTTCTCGACGTAGCGCAGCTGCTCCTCGCTGACGTCGCCCTTCGCGTAACCGCCGATCGCCTCGAACACCGAGACGATGTCGCGCCCTTGCGCGCCGGGGCGGATCGTGCCCCCGTACACGAACACCGCCGGGCGGTCGAGCCGCGCGAGCGCGATCAGGCACCCGGGCATGTTCTTGTCGCAGCCGCCGAGCGCGACCACGCCGTCGAATCCTTGCGCGCCGACGACGGTCTCGATCGAATCCGCGATCACCTCGCGCGACACCAGCGAATAGCGCATCCCCGGGGTGCCCATCGAGATCCCGTCCGACACGGTGATCGTCCCGAAGGTGACCGGTTTCGCGCCGGCCGCCTCGACGCCGGCCGCGGCGTGCCGCGCGAGCTCGTCGATGTGCATATTGCACGGCGTCAAGTTGCTCCAGGTCGACGCGATGCCGACCTGCGGGCGCGCGAAGTCCTCGTCGCGAAACCCGACCGCGCGCAGCATCGCGCGCGCGGGCGCCTGCTTCACGCCGTCGACGACGACGCGGGAGTAGCGGCGTGGATCGACCGGCGGCGCGGGCCGGCGGGCGCTCTGGCGGGCGGTCGTGCGGACGGTCTTGCGCGCGGTCTTCACGGCGCGAGGTGGAGGGGTCTTCGGCATCGGTGGCGGTTCCTCGGGAAGGTGATCGGCGACGCGCGGGCGTCGCCCGGGTGGCAGCGGCGGCGCTCGACGAGCGCGCAGCATATCGAGCGCCCGCGCCGGCGCGCAACGGCGCCGGCGCGCCAAGCTGCCGCGTCAGCCGCGTCAGCCGCCCGGACGTTCGCGCCCGAGCCCGTAGCGGCGCGCGAGAAAACGGAACGCCGCGCGCAGCGCCTGCGGCTCCGCGCCGACCGGTCGCCCCGGACGCTCGCGCGGATTCCACGCGTACAGATCGACGTGCAGCCAGCGCGGCGTCGCGGTCACGAACCGCTGCAGGAACAGCGCCCCGAAGATCGCGCCGGCGAAGCCGGAGGGGGCGACGTTCGCGAGATCCGCGACCTTGCTCGAGAGCTCCTCCGCGTACGGCGTCCACAGGGGCATCGGCCACAGCGGGTCGTGCTCGGCCTCGCCGGCCGCCGCGAGTTCCGTGACGAGCGCGGGG
>JAKBCG010000266.1 GCA_021808035.1 Pseudomonadota bacterium | reverse complement strand
TCAAGCCGACCGCGGCGGCGATGTCGCCGGCGTGGACTTCCTTGACCTCGAATCGATCGCTCGTGTGCATCTGCAGCAGACGGCCGATCCGCTCGGTGCGGTTCTTGTTCGGCACGTGGACCTGATCGCCGGAGTTCAACGTGCCGGAGTACACGCGGAAGAACGTGAGATTGCCGACGAACGGATCGTTCAGGATCTTGAATGCGAGCGCGGCGAACGGCTCGTCGTCGACCGCGTGGCGCGCGATCGGCTCGCCACGCTCGCTCTGACCCTGGACCGCCGGCACGTCGGCCGGCGATGGCATGTACTCGATCACGGCGTCGAGCACCGCCTGGACGCCCTTGTTCTTGAAGGCCGAGCCGCAGGTGACGAGACAGATCTCGTTCTTCAGCGCCCGCGCCCGCAAGCCGCGCTTGATCTGCGCGTCGGTGAGATCGCCGGTCTCGAGATACCGGTCGAGCAACTCCTCGTCACCCTCGGCCGCGGCTTCGATCATCTTCGCGCGCCAGGCTTCGCAGTCCCCGCGCATCGACGCCGGAATGTCGCGGTATTCGAAGCGCATCCCCTGGGTCTCGTCGTCCCACCAGATCGCCTTCATCTTGACCAGGTCGACGACCCCCTCGAACCGGTCCTCCGCGCCGATCGGCAGCTGGATCGGCACGGGATTGCCGCGCAGGCGGGTGCGGATCTGGTCCACGCAGCGCAGGAAGTTCGCGCCGGCGCGATCCATCTTGTTGACGAACGCGACACGCGGCACGTGGTACTTGTTCATCTGCCGCCAGACGGTCTCGGACTGCGGCTGCACGCCCGACACCGCGCAATAGACCGCGATCGCCGAGTCGAGCACGCGCAGGCTCCGCTCGACCTCGATCGTGAAGTCGACGTGTCCCGGCGTATCGATGATGTTGATCCGGTGCTCCGGGAACTGCTTGTCCATTCCCTTCCAGAAGCAGGTCGTCGCGGCGGCGGTGATCGTGATCCCGCGCTCCTGTTCCTGCTCCATGTAGTCCATCACGGCCGCGCCGTCATGCACCTCGCCGATCTTGTGCGACACGCCGGTGTAGAACAGGATGCGCTCCGTCGCGGTCGTCTTTCCGGCATCGATGTGCGCGGAAATACCGATGTTCCGATAGCGCTCGATGGGCGTCGTACGTGCCACGGTCCTTTCCTAAAAAATGCCGGCGGCCCGGCGGGCCCGCGCCCGGGCGCGATCGCACCGGGACGCCGATTTCCTACCAGCGGTAGTGGGCAAACGCCTTGTTGGCTTCCGCCATGCGGTGCGTATCCTCACGTTTGCGCACCGCCGCGCCGCGGTTCTCGGCCGCTTCCATCAATTCGGCGGCGAGGCGGTGGGACATCGACTTCTCGCTGCGATCGCCCGCGGCCTCGATCACCCAGCGCATCGCGAGCGTCTGGCGCCGATTCGCGCGCACTTCGACGGGCACTTGATAGGTCGCGCCGCCGACGCGCCGCGACTTGACCTCCACGACCGGCTTCACGTTGTCCAGCGCCTGCTGCAGGACGCCGATCGCGTCGTTACCCGGGCGTCCGGTCTTGTCCCCGATCCGGTCGATCGCGCCATACACGATCTTTTCCGCGACCGATTTCTTGCCGCGCTCCATGACCATGTTGATGAACTTGGCCAACATGTCGTTCCCGAACTTCGGGTCGGGAAGGATCGTGCGATGCGGTGCTGCTGCTCTGCGCGACATACTGATTCTCTACCGTTGATTCACTTCTTGGGGCGCTTCGCGCCGTACTTGGAACGACCCTGCCGCCGGTCGTTCACGCCGGCGCAATCCAGCGCGCCGCGGACCGTGTGGTATCGCACGCCGGGGAGATCCTTCACACGGCCGCCGCGGATCAGCACGACCGAGTGCTCCTGAAGATTGTGGCCCTCGCCGCCGATGTAGCTCGAAACCTCGTAGCCGTTGGTCAGTCGCACGCGGCACACTTTCCGCAGCGCCGAATTCGGCTTCTTCGGCGTCGTCGTATAGACGCGAGTGCATACGCCGCGCTTCTGCGGCGAAGCCGCGAGTGCCGGAACCTTCGACTTCCACGCCGGCTCTTTACGACCGGTGCGGATCAATTGTGTCGTCGTCGCCATAGTTGCCTTGTTGAGGGGATCCCAATAACTTCCGAGGAGCCGTCCCCGCAGGGGCGGCTCCAGTCCGGTGAAACAGCCTGACGCGGGACTTTCAGTTGCCCGGCGACAAAGGCCGGCGATTGTAGGAATGTGCCTCGATCATGTCAAGGCGGTTGCTGCAACGCAACGATCGCGGACGGGCGCCGGGCCGTACGCCCGTGCATGCTCGCCGCCATCGGCATGCTCGGCGTCTGATCAGCCCTCGCCGGTACGCGCCGTGCGCCGGCGCGTACCGCGGCGCGCGACCGCGCCCGGCGCCGCGCCCGCCTGACGGTCCATGTCGCCGCGCAGTTGCGCAGTCGCGCCTGCCGACAGGGCACCCAGCCGCGCCTCGATCGCCGCGATCGTCGGAACGGGCCCGCGCACGTGCGACTCCAACGCATCCCGCATCGCGCGCAGATGCTCGGGCGTCGTGCCGCAGCAGCCGCCGATGATTCGCGCTCCCGCATCGAGCGCGAGCCGCGCGTACTCCGCCATCAGTTCCGGGGTCCCGTCGAACCGGATCGCGCCGTCCACGTACTGCGGGATCCCGCAGTTCGCTTTCGCGACGAGGATCGCGGACGGGTCGGCCGCCGCGGCGAGGTTCACGATCGACGCGACCAGTTCGGCCGCACCAACGCCGCAGTTGCTACCGCAGGCCGCCAGGTGATGCTGGCGGGACAACCCGGCGAGGTCCGCCGGGGCGATGCCCATCATCGTCCGTCCGTTCGTGTCGAAACTCAGCGTCGTGACCACCGGCAGCCCCGTGCGCTGGGCGCCCTCGATCGCGGCTTCGGTCTCGTCGGTGGAGGACATCGTCTCGATCCACAGGATGTCCGCGCCGCCGCGCGCGAGCGCGGCCGCCTGCTCGGCGAAGGCCTCGCGGGCCGCGTCCTTCGACAGCGGTCCGAGCGGCTCCAGGATTTCACCGGTCGGACCCATGCTGCCGCCGACCAGCACGACGCGGCCGGCGCGGTCCGCCTCGGTCCGCGCGAGCCGTGCGGCTGCCTCGTTCAGTTCGGCGACGCGGCCTTCGGCGCGGTGCAGCTTCAGGCGGTACCGCGTGCCTCCGAAACTGTTCGTCAACAGGATGTCAGCGCCGGCTTCGATGAAGCGGCGGTGGAGTCCGCGCACCGTGTCCGGCTGGGTCGTGTTCCACAGCTCCGGCGCATCGCCGCTGGTCAAGCCTCGCTCGAACAGGTTGCTGCCCATCGCACCGTCCGCTAGGAGCCACGGCCGTTGCGCGAGCAACGAGGTCAAGCGGTCGGTCGACATCGTTCGGGTTCCGGCTGCCAAGATAAATCCGAGCTTACCACGGGTCCGCCCGTGGGTAAGCCCGGACGCAGGCGGGTTTGGCTGGGTGCGTCGGTGCGCGCTCAGGCGTCGCCGACGACGACGCCGCGTCGCTCGAGCTCGCCGAGGATCGCGAGCGCGGCAGCCTCGGCGTCGACCGACGTGGTGTCCACGCGGATCTCGGGGTTCTCCGGGGCTTCGTAGGGCGAATCGATTCCGGTGAAGTTGCGCAACTGTCCCTGCCGCGCCTTCTTGTACAAGCCCTTCACGTCACGCCCCTCCGCGACCGCGAGCGGCGTGTCGACGTAGACCTCGAGGAACTCACCGTCCGCGAACAGCGCGCGCGCCATCCGTCGCTCGCTGCTGAACGGCGAGATGAACGAGACCAGCACGATCAAGCCCGC
>JAKBCG010000265.1 GCA_021808035.1 Pseudomonadota bacterium | reverse complement strand
GTCGGCGCAGATCATCCTGGACGAGGCGACCCAGATCGCGGCCGACGAAGCGATGCTCGCGGCGCAGCCGCCGGGCGTCGTGCCCGGCGCGGTGCCCGGCGCCGCGCCGGCGGAACCCGGCCGTCCGGCGGCGCGAGCGGCGTCGACCGCCGCCGTTCAGCGCAACAGGACCGAATAGACGTCCCAGTAGTCCTCGGCGAGCACGTTCCATCCCGGGGGCGCGGGTCGCCCGGCGCCCCCGCTCGAGGTCAGCGAATCGGCGGTCGGCACCGTGTCCGCGGGGTTGCGGTAGTCGCAGATCCCGCGCAACCGGTCGAGCCGCAGCTTCACGGAGGCGTTGATCTGCTTCTGTGCGGTCACCGCGGCGATCGCCTTCTGGATGCGCTGCATGTAGCCTTCGCATTCCGAGCGCGTGCCGAAGGACATCTCGTGGACGCGTCGCGCGAGCGCCTCCTTCGCACGGGCGGCGACGCCGTACGCGTCGACTTCCTCGCAGAGCAACTCCGCATACGCGATCACCGCGAGGTTGATGGTCCGCCGCGCCGCGAGCGAGATGCCCGGAAACGGCTCGACGGGCTCGTCGACGATGCCGCCACGCACCGTGAGCAGATCCCGCACGCGCGCATCGGCGGCGGCAACCTCGGCACGAAGCCCGTGGAGCGTGCGCTGCAGATCGCGGCGTCTGAAGTAGTGCCAGATCGCGCCGAGACGGCCCTGCTCAGCCTCGGCGGCCGATAGGCGTCCGCGGCTCTCGTCGGCCTGCGCGCGCGCCTCGCGCACGCGCTCGTCCGCCGCCGCGAGCCGCTGGGCGCGCTCTTCGGCGCACTGGTCGCGAAACGCCGCGCCCTCGCGCTCCTCCTGACGTTTCACGAGATCCGCGGCGAATCCGCTCAAGCGCTGGTTGCAGGTCTTCCACAGCGATCGCAGCTGGAAGAACACGAGGGCGGAGTACCCCGTGCGCGGGTCGGCGAGCAGTTCCCCGAGGGCATCGATCTGCTCCTGCACCCGCGCGGTCGCGCCCTCCTGCTGCTTCAGGCGGTCGCGCATCAGATGGAACTCGTCCTGAAGGTCCGCGTACGCCTTCTTCAAGCCGGCCCGGTTCTGGAAGAGCTGCATCAGCCGCTCCTCCTCCGAACCGACCGCGTTGCGTTCGGCCCTGAAGAAATTCCGGATCTCGATCATCTTCAGCCCCGCGCGGCGCGCCGTCGACGGGGATCGCGCCCCGCCGCGCGCGGCTCCTAGAATCGATGCCCCCGTTCGGCGCAATACTCGAGCCATTTGTTTAACATCATGTTGCGCGCCCAGCGCAGATCCAGTTCACGTTTGAGTCCCGCGGCCAGGCGGACGAGGTGTGGATGCCGTGCGACGCCACGCACGCTGCGGGCCTCGGCGAGGCGCGCATCGTGATAGACGCCGACCTCGAGATCGGGATCGAGCACCGTGACGCCGTCGACCTCGAACCGATAGGTGAGCCGGAAGCGGCTGGTGTACGGACCGGAATCGATCGGCAGGTACAGCAGTTCGCAGTCCGACACGATGCGCGAGACCGCGGGCTCGCGCGCGGCCCGCAGGTCGCCCAGGATCCACCCGAGGCGCAGGTAATTGCTCTCGTAGAGCGTCATCAGGCCGACGAAGCTGCCGCGCGTCGCGCGCCAGGTCGTCGAACATCGTTGATCCGCGATCATGGACCGACTATAGCATGCGCGATGCGGGTGTCCGGCGCAGGCTCGGCTCGTGCGACGCGCTTCACGGGCGCAAGCGTCGCTCGACTCCCATGCGCTCGAGGATTCGGCTCGACATCTCCTCGATCGAGCACTCGGTGGAGTCGATCAGCGGAATGCCGTACCGCTCGAACAGCGCCTCCGCGGCCCGCACCTCGAACGCGACCTGCGCGGCCGAGGAATAGCGGCTCTCGGGCCGGCGTTCGTTGCGGATCTGTTGCAGCCGTTCCGGCTTGATCGTCAGGCCGAACAGCTTCGCCTGGTAGGGCTCGACCGCGCGCGGGAGCTTGCGCGACTCGAGATCCTCCTCGGTCAGCGGATAGTTCGCGGCGAACACCCCGTACTGCATCGCGAGGTACAGGCAGGTCGGCGTCTTTCCCGATCGGGACACGCCGATCAGGATCACGTCCGCCCGCGCATAACCCCCGACCGCCGATCCGTCGTCGCTCGCCATCGCGAAATTCGTCGCGTCGATGCGCTGCGCGTACGCGTGACCGTCGGACATCCGGTGCGCGCGTCCCACCGCGTGGCTCGACTGCGTGCACAGCTCGTTCTCCAGCGGCGCAAGGAACGGGTCGAAGAAATCGAGGAACAGTCCGGTGCTGCCGCGGACCACGTTGCGCACGTCCTCCTGCACGAGCGTGCTGAAGACGATCGGGCGCACGCCTTCCTGCGCGGCGACGAGATCGATCTTGCGCACCGCCTCCCGCGCCTTGTCAACCGTCGAGATAAATGGCACAGTTATCTGGCTGAATTCGATGCCGTCGAACTGCGTCATCAGACTGTGACCCATCGTCTCCGCGGTCACTCCGGTCTGATCGGATACGAAGAACACGGTTCGCTTGTTCAAGAGTGCCCTCCCGGTGGCGGCGCCGGTCGCGGCGCGTTTGCCGCCAGAGTGTTCCACCAACGACCACGCCGGACAAGCAGCTTCCCATGAAACCCTACATCGTCCCGTTCGCCCGATTGAAGCACGGCGACATCGAACTCGTCGGCGGCAAGAACGCCTCGATCGGCGAAATGATCGGCGAACTCGCGGGCCTCGGCGTGTCGGTGCCGGACGGGTTCGCGACCACCGCGCATGCGTACCGGGATTTCCTCGCCCAGGACGGGCTCGATGCCCGCATCCGCGACGCGCTCGCGACCCTCGACGTCGACGACATCGCGAAGCTCGCCGAGGTGGGCGCGCGGATCCGCGGCTGGATGCTCGCGACGCCGTTTCCGCCGCGGCTCCACGAAGAGCTGCTCGACGCGTGGCGCGCGATGGGCCAAGGCCCGGATTTCGCGGTCGCGGTGCGCTCGTCGGCGACCGCCGAGGACCTGCCCGAGGCCTCGTTCGCCGGCCAGCAGGAGACTTTCCTGAACGTCCGCGGCGAAAGCCATCTCCTGCGCTGCGTGCACGAGGTCTACGCCTCGCTGTTCAACGACCGTGCGATCGCGTACCGCGTCCACAACGGCTTCGATCATTCGGCGGTCGCGCTGTCCGTCGGCGTGCAGCACATGGTCCGCAGCGATCTCGGTTGCGCGGGCGTGATGTTCACGCTCGACACGGATTCCGGATTCCGCGACGTGGTGTTCATCACCGCGGCGTACGGGCTCGGCGAGACGGTCGTGCAGGGCGCGGTGAACCCGGACGAGTACTATGTGTACAAGCCGGCGCTGCGTGCGGGACGGCGCGCGATCGTCCGGCGGAATCTCGGCGGCAAGGCGATCAAGATGGTGTATGCGGATGCGGGCTCCGCCGAGCGCGTGCGCACCGTCGAGGTCGCGCGCGACGACCGCGAGCGGTTCTCGCTCACCGACGCCGACGTGCTCGAGCTGTCGCGGCAGGCGCTGGTCATCGAGGAGCACTATCGCGCGCCGATGGACATCGAGTGGGGCAAGGACGGCGCGACGGGGCGGATCTACATCCTCCAGGCGCGCCCGGAGACCGTGCAGAGCCGCGTCGGCCGCAGCGTGCAGCGGTACACACTGAAGGGTCGGTCGAAGGTGCTCGCGACCGGCCGCAGCATCGGCCAGCGCATCGGCGCCGGGCATGCGCGTGTGATCACCGACGTCAAGGACATGGAGCGGGTCCGGGCCGGCGACGTGCTGGTGGCCGACATGACCGACCCGGACTGGGA
>JAKBCG010000264.1 GCA_021808035.1 Pseudomonadota bacterium | reverse complement strand
CACCGGACCGTCGACGATCGGCCGTACGGCGGCGGACCGGGGATGGTGCTGAAGGTCGAGCCGACCGCGAGCGCGCTGCGCGAGGCGCGAGCGGGATTCGCCGGACCGGTCCGCCGGATCGCGCTCGGCGCGGACGGGCGTCGGTTCGATCAGGCGCTCGCGCGCGAGGCGGCGCGGTGGTCGGGGTTCGTGCTGCTGGCCGGGCGCTACGAAGGGATCGACGAACGCTTGATCGAAGCCGAGATCGACGAGCGTTGGTCGATCGGCGATTATGTGCTGTCGGGCGGCGAACTGCCGGCGCTCGTGGTGATCGACGCGGTCGCGCGCCTGCTGCCGGGCACGCTCGGCGCGGCGGAGTCCGCCGAGCAGGAGTCGTTCAGCGACGGCCTGCTCGACTGGCCGCACTACACGCGGCCGGTGGAGATCGCGGGGCGGCGGGTGCCCGAGGTGCTGCTGTCGGGCGATCATGCCGCGATCCGGCGGTGGCGGCTGCGGGAGGCGCTCGGCCGGACCTGGCGGTTCCGCCCGGACCTGCTCGAGCGGCGTGCGCTGAGCGACGAGGAGCGGGGATTGCTCGAGGAATACAGGGCCGAGCGCGCTGGGTGCGCCGGCCGGGACGGCGATGATTCAACGACGAGGTCGAAAACGTGAACAAGATCATTCAGCAGTTGAACGGCGAACGGGAAAAGGCCAAGTTCCCCGAGTTCAATCCCGGCGACACCGTCGTCGTGCAGGTGAAGGTCGTCGAAGGCGACCGCGAGCGCGTGCAAGCCTATGAGGGCGTCGTGATCGCGAAGAAGAATCGCGGCCTGAACTCCTCGTTCACGGTGCGCAAGGTGTCCCACGGCGAAGGCGTCGAGCGCGTGTTCCAGACGCACAGTCCGTGGATCAGCGAGGTCAGCGTGAAGCGCCGCGGCGCGGTGCGCCGTGCGAAGCTCTACTACCTGCGCGACCTGTCCGGCAAGGCGGCGCGGATCGAAGAGAAGATCTGAGACGCGTCGCGGGCCGGCCGGCGGCCGGCCCGCGGAGTTATCGGTGAAATTCACAGCGGCAGTCGGCAGGGTGCTCGGGCTCGTCTGGCGGATCCTCGATCGGATCCGCAAGGCGCTGCACCTGCTGCTTCTGCTGCTGATCTTCGGGTTCCTGCTCGCGGCGCTGCATACGTCGATCCCGATCGTTCCGGACTCGGCCGCCCTGGTGATCGCGCCGCGCGGCGAGCTCGTCGAGCAGGCGGCCGTCGATCCGTTGCGCCGCGCACTGGGAGAAGCCTCCGGCGCGTCGGCCCGGCAGACCCGCTTGCGGGACGTGATCGACGCGATCGAGGCGGCGAAGGGCGATCCGCGGATCAAGGCGCTGGTGCTCGTGCTCGACCGGCTCGCGCCGTCGGGACTGTCGAAGCTGCAGGAGGTCGGTGCCGCGATCCGCGACTTCCGCTCTTCCGGCAAGCCGGTGATCGCGACCGCGAACTCGCTCGATCAAACGCAGTACTACCTGGCGGCGCAGGCGAACGAGGTCGACCTCGATCCGCTGGGATCGGTGTCGATCGACGGCTTCGATTATTACCGGATGTACCTGAAGACGGCGATCGACAAACTCGCGGTCGACGTGAACATCTTCCGGGCCGGAACCTTCAAGAGCTACACCGACGAGTACTCCCGCACCGACATGGGCGCGGCCGAGCGCACCGAGAGCGAGGCCTGGCTCGGCACCCTGTGGAGCGAATACCAGCGCGACGTGACCCGCGCGCGCGGCTTGCCGCCTGACGCGATCCAGGATTACGTGAACACGGAACCTCAGGCGCTGCAGGCCGCGAACGGCGATGCGGCGCGGCTCGCGCTGCAGCGGCGGCTGGTCACCGCGTTGCTGACCCGCCATCAGGTCGATCGCGAGGTCGCGAAGCGGGTCGGCACGAACGCCGAGACGCATTCCTACGAGGCGATCTCGATGAATGCGTACCTGGTCGCGGTGCGCGCGAAGCACTGGTTCCACTCCAAGCCGAGCGATCGCGTCGCGGTGATCGTCGCGTCCGGCGACATCGTCGACGGACGGGAGCCCCCGGGGAAGATCGGCGGCGAGAGCACCTCGGACCTGCTGCGCGAGGCCGAGTACGACCCGGCGGTCAAGGCGGTCGTGATGCGGGTCGACAGCCCGGGCGGGAGCCTGTTCGCCTCGGAACAGATCCTGCGCGCGGTGCTGCGCGTGCGCCGCGCGGGCAAGCCGGTCGTCGTCTCGATGAGCAGCTACGCGGCGTCCGGCGGCTATTACATCTCCTCCGGCGCGAACGAGATCTTCGCAAGCCCGACCACCCTGACCGGCTCGATCGGCGTGTTCGCGGTGGTGCCGACCTTCCAGCGCACGCTCGCGAAATTCGGCGTCGCGGTCGACGGGATCGGCACGACGCCGCTCGCCGGGATGGGCCGGCTCGACCGTCCCTTGAGCGACGGCGAGAAGCAGATCCTGCAGAGCTCGGTCGACCACGCCTACGCGCAGTTCCTGGAGCGGGTCGCGCAGGGGCGGCGGATGAGCGTCGCCGACGTCGAGAAGATCGCCGAGGGCCGTGTCTGGTCCGGCGTCGACGCGCGCCACCTCGGGCTCGTCGATCATCTCGGCGGCCTGAAGCGCGCGATCGCGGCGGCCGCCAAGCTTGCGCATCTGCGCGGTCCGTACGGGGTCGACACCATCGAGCCGCAGATCGGCCTGCGCGACGAGCTGTTGATGCAACTGCGCTCCCAGGCGCTCGTCTGGGGTCGCGACGCGGGCTGGCTTCCGGGGACGCCGTTCGCGGCAACCGCGCTCGACCCGCTGGTGAAGAGCGCCCGCGAACTGGCGCGCTTCAACGATCCCCGGGGGATCTACGCCTACTGCTGGTGCGGTGCCCCCGCCGACTGAATCCGCGTCACAGCGCGGCCCAGTCGAGCACGACCTTGCCGGACCGTCCCGAGTTCATGATCTCGAAGCCTTCGCGGAAGTCGCGGATTCCGAGCCGGTGGGTGATGATCGGCCGCACGTCGAGTCCGCTCTGCAGCATGGCGGACATCTTGTACCAGGTCTCGAACATCTCCCGGCCGTAGATGCCCTTGATCACGAGTCCCTTGAAGATCACCTGGTTCCAGTCGATCGCGGTTTCCTCCGGCGGGATACCGAGCAGCGACAGGCTGCCGCCGTGGTTCATCGTCCGCAGCATCTCGCGCAGCGCCGCCGGACTGCCGGACATCTCGAAGCCGACGTCGAACCCTTCCTCCATCCCGAGTTCCTTCATCACCTCGTCGAGCGGCCGATGGGTGACGTTCACCGCGCGCGTCGCGCCCATCCGCTGCGCGAGCGCGAGCCGGTAGTCGTTCACGTCGGTGATCACGACGTGCCGCGCGCCGCAATGGCGGGCGATCGCGACCGCCATGATCCCGATCGGTCCCGCGCCGGTGATCAGCACGTCCTCGCCGACGACGTTGAACGCGAGCGCGGTGTGCGTCGCGTTGCCGAACGGGTCGAGGATCGCGGCGATCTCGTCGTCGATCGCCGGTGGCAGCTTGAACACGTTGGACGCCGGAATCGAGAGGTATTCAGCGAACGCGCCGGCGCGATTCACGCCCACGCCGCGCGTGTTGCGGCACAGGTGCCGGCGGCCCGCGCGGCAGTTGCGGCAATGTCCGCAGGTGATGTGACCTTCGCCGGAGACCCGATCGCCGGGCTCGAAGCCGCGCACCTCGCTGCCGATCTCGACGATCTCCCCCGAGTATTCGTGGCCGACGGCCATCGGCACCGGGATCGTCTTGCGGGCCCATGCGTCCCAATTGAAGATGTGCATGTCCGTGCCGCAGATCGCGGTGCGGTGGATCTTGATCAGCACGTCG
>JAKBCG010000263.1 GCA_021808035.1 Pseudomonadota bacterium | reverse complement strand
CGGCGACGTTGCGGAACGCGGTGAGCACGGTGGCCTTGTAGTTCGCCGCCGCCTCCTGGGCCGCGGCGATCGCCGCCTGGCGGCTGTGCCAGAGCGCGCCGCCCTCGAAGATCGGCTGCCCGATCGACGCCGCGGCGCTCCAGATCGCCGAGGCGGGCGAGAAGATGTCGGAGAAATGCACCCCTTCGCCACCGTACGCGCCGGACAGCGTGATGTGCGGCAGCAGGTTCGCGGTCGCGACGCCGACCTCCGCGGTCGCCGCGTGCAGCAAGGCCGCGTAGGCACGCACATCCGGGCGCTGCTCGACCAGCCGGGACGGCAGCGTGACCGGCAGATCGCGCGGCAGCCTCAGGGTCGCAAGGTCGATCGCGCCGGCGGTGAACCGGGTCGGGGGCTCCCCGATGTACGCGGCGAGCAGGTTACGGTCCTGGGAGCGGGCGGCTTCGAGCGCGGGGAGCGACGCGAGCGTTGCCGCGAGCACCGACTGCTGCTGCAGCACATCGGCGCGCGACGCGCCGCCGAGCGCGAGTTGCCTGCGGATGATCGCGAGTGCGGCGCGCTGCGAGGCCGCGATGTGCCGGGTCGCGTCGATCTGGGCGCCGAGCGCGGCTTCATCGATCGCCGTGGTCACGATGTTCGTCGTCAGCGCGAGGTAGGCCCCTTCCATCGAGAAGCGCTGGTACTCGGCCTGTGCGCGCAGGGCTTCGACCTGACGGCGCACGCCGCCGAACGCGTCGAGCGTATAGGCGACGTTCACCGACGCGCTGTTCAGCGAGTACAGGAATCCATGCGGTGAGCCGACCGCGGCGCCGGAGGATTGCGAGCGGACCACGCCCATCGATCCGCTGATCGCCGGTGCGAACGCACCGCGGCCGGCGGCGAGTTGCTCGTCCGCCTGGCGCAGCGCCGCCTGCGCCGCGGCGAGCGTCGGGCTGTCGCGCAATCCCTGCGCGACCAGCGCGTCGATCTGCGGCGAGCGGAACAAGGTCCACCAATCGCCCGGGATGTCGCGCGCGACGACGAAGCGCTGCGCGGCGCCGCCCGGCACCGCGGTCGAGACGGTTCGCGCCGGCAGCGGCTTGCGCAGGTAGCCCTGCGCGGGCGGCGGTGGCGGGACGTGGAAATTGGGACCGACGGCGCAGCCGGTCGCGCTCAAGGACAGCGCGGCGGCGACGCTGAAGGCGGCGAGGTGTCGTGCGCGCGAAGGTTCATGCGGCATGAGTAATATTTCCATCCCGATCGCGACATTGGGAGAGTTGGGGAGCGGTTTTTGTTTGCGTACGATATATTCTACGCGTAGAATATTCAACAATTAATAGTTAGAACGCAAACATTCGTCCCACCGTGACCTCCGAAGTCGACCTCATCGCAGCCAGTCTCGCGCGCCTGCAGGCGCGCATTCCCGAGCTGCCACTCGATGACGTACTGATCTTGCGCCTGATTCTGCTGCTCGCACACGACTTCGGCCGGGTGCTCGAGCACCGGATCCGCCCGCACGGCCTCGGCGAGGGCGAGTTTCGCGTGCTGACCGCGCTGTTCTCGCAGCCCGATGGAGCCGCCCATCCGAGCGATCTGTGCGCGCGCGCCTCGCAGAGTCCGGCGAACCTGTCGCGGATCAGCGATGCGCTGGTGCGCAACGAATGGATTACGCGCGGCGCTTGCGAGTCGGACCGCCGGCGCATGGTGCTGCGAATCACGCCGAAGGGAGAGGCACTGGTTCGCGAGATCCTGCCGCCGATGTTCGTGGGGCTGCGCGAGCTCTACCGGAATCATTCGGTCGCGGAAAAACACGCGATGATCGACTGGTTGCGCCGCCTGATCGAGCGCTTCGACGGGACCTTGGAGCCGGCGCCTGCGGGGGAGGCACCGTGAGGCGCGCACGGGCGCTGCTCGCCGCCGCGCTGCTGCCGGCGCTGCTCGCCGCCTGCGCCGGCTGGCCGGCGCGGGTCGCGCCGCTGCATCTGACCCGGACCGCGCCGCTCGACGACGCCGGGACCGCGCCGGGGACCTGGCCGGATCGCGAATGGTGGCGCCGGTATCAGGATCCGACGCTCGATCGACTGGTCGCGCTCGCCCTCGCGCATTCCCCGTCGATCGAGGTCGCCGAGGCGCGCTTCCGGTCGGCGCGGCGCGGGATCCGTGTCGTCGCCGCCGCGGCCGGCGCGCGGGTCGACCTCGCCGGGGACGTCTCGCGCCAGCGCTTGAGTGACACCGGGCTGTTGCCGGCCAAGGTGACCGGGTTCTCCTGGTACGACCAGGCCGATCTTGGCTTGCGCGGCAGCTATCACTTCGACTGGTGGGGCCGGCAGCACGATGCGGTGATCGCCGCGAGCGATCGAGCCCGGGCGGCCGCCGCCGAGCGCGCCGCGGCCGCGCTCGATCTGTCGAGTGCGGTGGCGGACGAGTACTTCGGCTGGCAGACGGACGAGGCGCGCCTCGGGCTCGCGCGTGCGGCGCTGCGGGCGACGCTCGCGGCGCGGGCGATCACCGCGGCGCGGGCGTTGGCGGGACTCGAACCCCGCAGCGCGGTTCGTTCCGCGGACCTGCGTGCGGCGGACTTGCGCGCCCGAATCGCGGCGTTCGCGGGGTCGGCGCGGCTGCGCCGGGTCGCGCTCGCGGCGCTGACCGCGCGACCGGTGTCCGCGCTGCCGCCGCTGCGCCCGCGTCCGCTGCCGCGGGTGGCCGCGCGCGTGCCGCCGGACGTCCGGATCGACCTGGTCGCGCGGCGTCCCGACGTCGTCGCAAGCCGCTGGGAAGTCGATGCGGCGCGCCGGGGCGCGCAGTCGGCCCGCGCGGCGTTCTTTCCGGACGTGAACGTGGATGCGCTCGCCGGGTTCTCGACCATCGACCTTGGCACGCTCCTGAACGCCGGGAGCCGCGTGCCGCAAGCGGGGCTCGCGCTGCAGCTGCCGATCTTCGACTCGGGTCTGCTGCGCGCCCGGTACGGTGCATCGCGCGCCGCGCTCGCCGCGGCGATCGCGAACTACGATCAGCGCGTCGTCGATGCGGCGAAGGACGTCGCCGCGCAGGCGGCGGCGTTGCGCACCCTCGGCGCCGAACGGCGCCAGCGCGTCGCGGCGGTCGCCGCCGCGCGCCGGATGCTCGCGAGCGCGGCCGCCACGGTGCGCCAAGGTCTCGCCGATCGGCGCGCGAAGCTCGCGGCGCGGATCACGTTATTGGAACAACGCGACGCCGTCCTGCAGGTCGACGGCGCCGCATTGTCCGCCGACGTCGGCTTGCAGCGCGCACTCGGCGGCGGCTACGCGGCGGCGCCGGTCCGGCACGCCCCCACCACGCAGACGACACCGCACTCATGAACGCGACCACCGACACCTCCCCTGAAGCCGCGCCGAACGGCAAGCGGCGCAAGCTCCTGTTGCTGATCGTCCTGCTGTTCCTCGCGGCCGGCGTGCTGTGGGCGCTGTACTGGTTCCTGGTGCTCGCGCACCGCGAGGACACCGACGATGCCTACGTGAACGGCAACAAGGTCGTGATCTCCGCGCGCGTGTCGGGCACCGTGATCGCGGTCCTCGCCGACGACACGCAGCTCGTGAAGGCCGGTCAGGTGCTGGCGCGACTCGATCCGACGGACGCGCGGACCCGGTTGAGTCGCGCCGCGAACGCGCTCGCGCGCACGGTGCGCGCGGTGCGCGAGGAGCGGCAGACCGCCGCCGAGTTCGACGCCGCCGTGGTCGCCGCGCGGCTCGAGCTCGCGCGCGCCCGCGGGGACCTCGCGCGACGCCGTCCGCTGGTGGCCGCCGAGGCGGTCGCGCGCGAGGATCTGCGCCACGCCGAGGACGCGGTGCGGATCGCGCGGGCATCGGAGCGCCAGGCCGAGCGGCGCGCGAGCGCGG
>JAKBCG010000262.1 GCA_021808035.1 Pseudomonadota bacterium | reverse complement strand
CGACGATGATGTACCCCTTCTCGGCGCGCAGCACGTGCATGGTCTCGGTGCCGTAGCAGGTGATCCCGTGCGCCGCCCCGGCCGCGTGCACGGCCTTCCACACACCGAGTCCGTAATCGGCGGGCACGTTGAGTTCGTAGCCGAGCTCGCCGGTGAAGCTCACCCGCATCACCAGTCCCTCGACCCCGCAGATCCGCGCGGCCGCGACGCTCATGTGCGGTAAGGCGGCGGCGGAGAGATCGACGCCCTCGACGCACCCGCGCAGCACTTCGCGCGCATTCGGCCCCTGCACCGCGATCACCGCCCACTGTTCGGTCGTCGACGTGAGCCAGACCTCGAGGTCCGGCCATTCCGTCTGCCGGTAGTCCTCCATCATCGCGAGCACCCGCGGCGCGCCGCCGGTGGTCGTGGTCACGTGGAAGCGATCCGCCGCCAGTCGGGCGACCACGCCGTCGTCGGTGATGAAGCCGTCTTCGCGGCACAGGATCCCGTAGCGACACCGGCCGACGCCGAGATTCGCCCAGCTGTTCACGTAGAGACGCTCGAGGAATTCGGCCGCTCCCGGGCCGACCACCTCGATCTTGCCGAGGGTCGAGGCGTCGAACAACCCGCAGGCCGAACGGACCGCCCGGCACTCGCGCGCGACCGCGGCGTGCATGTCCTCGCCGTGCCGGGGGAAGTAACGGGCCCGTTTCCACATCCCGACGTCCTCGAAGACCGCGCCCGCGGCCGCGGCCCAGGCGTGGATCGGGGTGCGTCGGACCGGATCGAACAGGTCGCCGCGGGACGGGCCCGCGAACGTCCCGAAGGTCGTCGGAGTATACGGCATCCGGAACGTGGTCAATCCGACGCGCGGGATCGGCGCGTCGATCGCGCGCGCGACGATCGCGAGCGCGTTCAGGTTCGATGTCTTGCCCTGGTCGGTCGCCATCCCCGTGGTCGTGAACCGCTTCACGTGCTCGATCGAGCGGAAGCCCTCGCGAGTCGCGATCGCGAGGTCCTTGATCGTGACGTCGTGCTGCCAGTCGACGAAGGACTTCTGCGAGGCGTCGCTTGCGAACGGCACCGCGCCGAGATAGCCGCCACCGGTCGAGCGCGGGCTCGTCGACGCGATCCGCCGTGCCGTCGCCTTGCGCGCCGGCGCCGATTCGGCGCCGGCCTCTAGACCATCGGCGATCACCGCGGCGAGATCGGTCACGCCCCGGCACGCACCGGCGGAACGCTCACGTTCCGCCGAGCGCTCCGGCAGGAACGCCAGGTGATCGTCGCTCCAGCGCAGCTTCCCGCGGGATTGGGAGAACAGGTGCACGCTCGGCGTGAAGCCGCCGGACATCAGCACCGCATCGCAGGCGAGAGTCCGTCGATCGGTGCTCGTGCCGGCGGACGTCGTGCGTGCGATCGTGACTCCGGCGACCCGCCGGTTGCCGCTAGTCCCGAGCACGGTCGCCGACTCGGTGACCTCGATACCGGCTGCGCGGGCCGCCGCGGGCAGCTCGCCGCTCCCCACCGGTCGCAGGTCCGCGATCCCGACGACCGTGACACCGGCGTCGCGCAGATCGATCGCCGCCTCGTAGCCCGCGTCAGTGGCAGTGACCAGTGCGACGCGGTCGCCGACGCGCACGCCGTAGCGGTTGAGGTAGGTGCGCGCCGCGCCCGCGAGCATCACCCCTGGCCGGTCGTTGCCCGGAAACACGAGCGGCCGCTCGACCGATCCGGTCGCGATCACCACCGATCGCGCGCGCACCTGCCAGAGCCGCTCGCGCGCCGCATCGGGTGCGGGGGCGGCGAGGTGGTCGGTCAATCGTTCGGCGAGGCCGATCAGGTTGTGGGGGAAATAACCGAACGCGGTCGTTCGCGGCAGGCAGATCACGCGCGGCTGGGCCGCGAGCTCCGCGACCGCGCGCGCAACCCACTCCGCGGCGCCCGCGCCGTCGATCGTCGCATGCCGGTCGGCGAGGAGCGAGCCGCCGAATTCGTTCTGCTCGTCGCAGATCATCACCCGTGCGCCCTGATCGGCGGCGGCGAGCGCGGCCGCGAGGCCGGCCGGGCCGGCGCCGACCACCAGCACGTCGCAGTGCGCGTAGCATTGCGCGTATCGGTCGGGATCGGGCTCCGTGGGCGCGAGGCCGAGTCCCGCCGCGCGGCGGATCACCGGTTCGTAGAGCGACTTCCACGCGCGCTTCGGCCACATGAAGGTCTTGTAGTAGAAGCCCGCCGGGAACAGCGGCGACAGCCAGTCGTTGATCCGGCCGACGTCGCGCGCGAGGCTCGGCCAGCGGTTCAGGCTCAGGGCGTCGAGACCCTCGTACAGCTCGACCTGCGTCGCACGCAGATCCGGCGTCACGCGCGCCGCATCGCGACGTACTGTGACCAGCGCGCTCGGCTCTTCCGCGCCGGCGGTCAGGATCCCGCGCGGACGGTGATACTTGAACGAACGTCCGACCAGGTGCACGCCGTTCGCGAGCAGCGCCGACGCGAGCGTATCCCCGGCCAGCCCCTCGTAGCGAACCCCGTCGAAACGGAACGTCAGGGTGCGCGTCCGGTCGACGCGTCCGCCGCTCGCGGTGCGCCATCGGCTCATCGCGGCGCTCCCGTCGCGATCACGGGCTTCGGTTCGCCGATCCGGTACGAGGCGAGGAACTGATCCGTGGTCGTGTCGCGCAGCGCGTTGAAGAAGCGCCCGCAACCGCGCGCATGGCGCCAGCGCTCCGCATGCACCCCCCTGGCGTTGGTGCGCATGTAGAGGTACTCCGCCCAGGCCGCGTCGTCGAGCGTCGAGGGGTCGGCGGGGCGGACGAGGTGCGCCTCGCCGCCATAGGTGAACTCGATTTCAGGCCGTTCGCCGCAATACGGGCAGGGGATCAGCAGCATGGGGCGTCTCGTTCAGTGGGCGACCGCGGCCGCGGCGGCCTCGTCGATCAGGTGTCCGTCGCGGAATCGTTCGATCGTGAAAGGCGCGTTGATCGGATGCGGCTCGTCGTTCGCGATGGTCCAGGCGAACAGGTGCGCCGAACCGGGTGTCGCCTTGAACCCGCCGGTGCCCCAACCGCAGTTCACGTACAGGCCCGGCACCGGGGTCTTCGCGATGATCGGCGAGCGATCCGGTGTCACGTCGACGATTCCGCCCCAGTTGCGCATCATGCGCATCCGACGGAACATCGGGAACAGCTCGCAGATCGCGTCGAGCGTGTGCATGTTGATGTGCAGCGCACCGCGCTGCGTGTACGAGGTGTACGCGTCGGTGCCGGCGCCGATCACCAGCTCTCCCTTGTCGGACTGGCTGACGTACGCGTGGATCGTGTTCGACATCGCGACGCAGGGGAATACCGGCTTCACCGGTTCGGATACCAGCGCCTGCAGCGGGTAGCTCTCGAGCGGCAACCGCACACCGGCGAGCGAGAGCACCGCGCTCGTGTTGCCGGCCGCGGACACGCCGACCTTGCCCGCGCGGATCGAACCGCGCGTCGTCTCGAGCGCCTCGACCCGGCCCTGCGCGTCGCGGCGTATCCCGGTCACTTCGCAGTTCTCGATGATGTCCACGCCGAGTTCGCTCGCGGCGCGCGCATAACCCCACGCGACCGCGTCATGCCGGGCCGTGCCGCCGCGGCGCTGCAGCGCCGCGCCGAGCACCGGGTAGCGGATGTCCGGCTCGATGTTCAGGGGCGGGCAGAACGCCTTCGCCTCCTCGGGGGTGAGCCATTCGTTGTCGACGCCGCTGCAGCGGTTCGCGTGGACGTGACGCTTGAACACCTGCACGTCGTGCACCGTGTGGGCGAGCATCATCACGCCGCGCGGCGAGAACATCACGTTGTAGTTCAGCACCTGGGAGAGGTCCTCCCAGAGCTTCACGGAATG
>JAKBCG010000261.1 GCA_021808035.1 Pseudomonadota bacterium | reverse complement strand
GGCGGTCGCCGGGGCGACCAGGCGCCTCCAGGCGGCGACGAAATCCGCGGCGAGCACCGGCGTGCCGTCCGACCAGCGCGCCGCGCGCCGCAAATGGAACGTGTACCGCAGACCATCCGCGGATACTGTGACACGGTCCGCGGCCGCGAGCCGCGGATGGTCGTCCGGACCGATTGCGGTCAGTCCTTCGTCGAGGTCGCGCAGCACCGTCAGCGCCGCCTCCGAGCGCGCCGCGGCTGGATCGAGGCTCTCCGGTTCGCTGCCGATCGCCCGCCGCAGCACGCTCATCGCCGCACCCGCGGGGGTGCGCGACGGCGATCCACGTTCGACGCGGTACAGCGCCAGCGCGAGCGCAGCGGCGAGCGCGAGGCCGATCCCGAGCCGCGCGCTCAGCGCCACGCGCCGCGTCCGCGCCGCTCAAGCCGCGCGATCACGCTTCTTCAGATGCACGAGCAGCAGCCCGATCGCCGCCGGCGTGAGCCCAGGAATACGCGCGGCCTGGCCGATCGTCTCGGGCCGCACTTCCGCGAGGCGCTGACGCGCCTCGTTCGAGAGGCCGTGGACGACACCGTAATCGATGTCGTTCGGCAGCCGCAGTTGTTCGTGGCGTCGATGGCGCTCGACCTCGTCGCGCTGACGTTGCAGGTAGCCGGCGTACTTCACCTGCACCTCGACCTGGGCGCCGACCTGCTCGGCGAGCGCCGGGTCGACCCGCCAGCACGTCTCCTGGACCGTGTCGGCCGCATCCGGCGCGGGAGGCGCAGGTCGGGCCCCAAGATCGTCGTAACCGACCCCGGGTCGGCGCAGCAGCTCGATCGCGCGGGTCTCCCTCGCGAGCGGCGCGCCGAGTTTCGCCGCGAGCGCCTCGCCGATCTCGCCCGGCCGGATCATCGTGCGCTCGAGCCGCGCGAGCTCGGCATCGATCGCGTCGCGCTTGCGGGCGAAGAAGGCCCAGCGCGCATCGTCGACCAGTCCCAGCTCGCGGCCGTGCGGAGTGAGCCGCAGGTCCGCGTTGTCCTCGCGCAGCGACAGGCGGTATTCGGCCCGGCTCGTGAACATCCGGTACGGTTCGGGCGCACCGCGCGTGACCAGATCGTCGATCATCACACCGATATACGCCTCCGTCCGCGCCGGCCACCAGGGTTCGCGGTCGCGCGCGCGCAGCGCCGCGTTCAGTCCGGCGACGAGGCCCTGGCCCGCCGCTTCCTCGTAGCCGGTCGTTCCGTTGATCTGCCCCGCGAGGAACAGACCGGCGAGCGTCTTGCTCTCGAGACTGTGGCGCAGATCGCGCGGATCGAGGAAGTCGTACTCGATCGCATAACCCGGCCTCGTGAGGTGGGCGCGTTCGAGCCCCTTGATCGTGCGCACGAAACGCAGCTGCACGTCGAACGGCAGGCTCGTCGAGATCCCGTTCGGGTATACCTCGAGCGCCTCGAGGCCCTCGGGCTCGAGAAAGATCTGGTGCGAATCCTTGTCCGCGTACCGCGCGACCTTGTCCTCGACCGACGGGCAGTAGCGCGGGCCCGGCCCCGCGATGCGGCCGGTGAACATCGGCGATCGGTCGCTCGCCGCCCGGATGATCGCGTGCGTGCGATCGTTGGTCGCGGTGATGTGGCAAGGCATCTGGCGCGGATGGCGGGCCCGGTCTCCGAGATAGGAGAACACCGGCCGCGGTTCGTCGCCAGGCTGTTCGGCGAGCGCACCATAATCGATCGATCGGCGATCGATCCGGGGCGGCGTTCCGGTCTTCAATCGCCCGACGCGCGGCGCGATCTCGCGCAGCCGGGACGCGAGTCGGTTCGACGGCGGGTCGCCGGCCCGACCGCCGGGTTGGCTCTCGAGGCCGACGTGGATCCGGCCGCCGAGAAAGGTGCCGACGGTGAGCACGAGTGCGCACGCGCGAAACTCGACGCCGCTCTGGGTCACGCAGCCGGCCACCCGGCCGCCTTCGATCACCAGGTCGGCCGCTTCCTGCTGAAAGAGCTGCAGGTTCGGCTCGTTCTCGAGGCGGCGGCGGATCGCGCGCCGGTACAGGGCCCGATCGGCCTGCGCGCGCGTCGCCCGCACCGCAGGCCCCTTGCTCGCATTCAAGGTGCGGAACTGGATCCCGGCCGCGTCGGCAGCCAGCGCCATCGCACCGCCGAGCGCGTCGATCTCCTTGACGAGATGCCCCTTGCCGATCCCGCCGATCGCCGGGTTGCAGCTCATCTGGCCTAGCGTCTCGACATTGTGCGTGAGCAGCAAGGTGCGCGCACCGGTACGCGCCGCCGCGAGCGCAGCCTCGGTGCCCGCATGGCCGCCGCCGACCACGATCACGTCGAAGCAGGGTTCGTGCCGCATCGTCTACTGCGCGACCACGGGGAAGCCCGCGAACTCGCCGCGCCAGCGCGGCGGACCCTCGGCGTGCACCGATTCACCGTCGCTCGTGACCGCGACCGTGACCGGCATGTCGCGAACCTCGAATTCGTACACCGCTTCCATCCCGAGTTCCGGGAACGCGACCACGCGGCTCGAACGGATCGCGTTCGCGACCAGGTAGGCAGCACCGCCGACCGCGATCAGGTAAGCGGAGCGATGCTTCTTGATCGTCTCGATCGCCTGCGGGCCGCGCTCGGCCTTGCCGACCATCGCCAGGAGTCCGGCCCGGCCGAGCATCGTCTCGGTGAAGCGATCCATGCGATTCGCGGTCGTCGGACCCGCGGGACCAACGACTTCGTGCCCGACCGGATCGACCGGTCCGACGTAGTAGATCACCCGACCGTGGAAATCGAGTCCCTCGGGCAGGGGCTTGCCCTCCTCGAGCAGCGCGCAGATCCGCTTGTGCGCGGCGTCGCGACCGGTCAGGAGCTTTCCCGACAGCAACAGCCGGTCGCCCGCCTTCCAACTCGCGACCGTGTCGCGCGTGAGTCGGTCGAGGTCGACCCGGTGCGCCGCCGCGTCCGCGGTCCAAGCGACGTCGGGCCAGAGGCCGAGATCCGGCGGGTCGAGCCGCGCGGGACCCGCGCCGTCGAGCGTGAAGTGCAGATGCCGGCTCGCGGCACAGTTTGGAATCACCGCGACCGGCAACGAAGCGGCGTGGGTCGGATGATCGAGCACCTTCACGTCGAGCACCGTCGCGAGGCCGCCCAAACCCTGCGCGCCGATGCCGAGCTCATTGACCCGACGGTAGATCTCGAGACGCAGCTCCTCGAGCTTGGTGCGTGGACCGCGCGCGGCCAGTTCACCGATGTCGATCGGCTCCATCAGCGCCTGCTTCGCGAGCAGCAGGGCCTTCTCCGCGCTGCCGCCGATGCCGATCCCGAGCATCCCCGGCGGACACCAGCCCGCCCCCATCTCCGGGACGCGCTCGACCACCCAGTCCGCGACGTCGTCGGAGGGGTTCAGCATCTCGAACATCGCCTTGTTCTCCGAGCCCCCGCCCTTCGCCGCGACCGTGATCTCGACCCGATCGCCGGGAACGATCTCGGTGTGGACCACCGCGGGCGTGTTGTCACGGGTATTCACGCGGGTGAACGCCGGATCGGCGACGATCGAGGCGCGCAGCGGGTTGTCGCGGTCCCGGTACGCACGCCGGACGCCCTCGTTGATCATCGCTTCGGGGGTGCGCGACCCCTCCCAGCGCACGTGCATGCCGATCCGCAGGAACACCACGACGATACCGGTGTCCTGGCAGATCGGGCGATGGCCGAGCGCGCACAGCCGCGAATTCGTGAGGATCTGTGCGATCGCGTCACGGGCCGCGGGGCTCTTCTCGAGCGCGTAGGCGCGGCCCATCGCACGGATGAAGTCCGGCGGGTGATAGTAGGAGATGTACTGCAGCGCGTCGGCCACGCTGTCGATCACGTCGTCTTCGCGGATC
>JAKBCG010000260.1 GCA_021808035.1 Pseudomonadota bacterium | reverse complement strand
GCAGACGTTCACGAGCGCAGCGATCTCGGATTCCGCCGGCGTCGAAGGCTGCGCATGCTTCTCGACGGGCAAGGACTCGCCGGTCAGCGGCGCCTGGTTCACGAACAGGTCCTTCGCCGCGATCACGCGCAGATCCGCCGGAATCAGGTCGCCCGCGGACAGGTGGACGATGTCGCCAGGCACCAGCTGATCGAGCGGTAATTCGACGGGCAGGCCCGGGCGCGATTCGCCGGCGGCGGCGGCCGCACGCACCACCATCGCGGTCGTGCGCACCATCGCGCGCAGGCGCTGCGCGGCGGCACCGGACCGGCGCTCCTGAACGAGCGCGAGGGTGACGCTCAAGAGCACCATCGCGACGATCATCGCCGCGGACTCATGGTCCCCCATCGCAACCGAGACCCCGGCCAGCCCGAGCAGCAGCACGTTCAACGGGTTCAGGAGCCGCCGCACGAGTTGCATCGGCAGCGCCTCGCGCTCCTCGTGGGCGACCTGGTTCGCTCCAAACCGGGCGCGACGCGCGGCGACCTCGGCCGCGTCGAGCCCGGTCACCCGGCTCTGCAATCGTTCGAGCGCGGCTTGCGCGGTCAGCGGCGCGAGTTCGAGCAGCAACCGCGGTAGCGCGCCGCGGGACTCGCCCGGCGGCGTGTGTTCGCGGTCCCCGCGGAACGGTCGATGGAAGACCGGTGAACGGATGACCCTGCCCTCGGCGACGCGCACCGCGCCGCGAATCCCGCTCGGGATCATCGCAGGCGGCGCGGATCGGTTGCAGTAGGGATTAACCCCTAACCGCCCGGGCGCGCACGCTCAACCGTCGGCGCCGGCCGCCCGCGGAGTCTCGACCCGGCTGACCCATAGCGCACCGAAGGTGCCGAGCGCGCCGGAGAGCAGGTACAGACCCACGTATCCGACCCCGAGCGTCTCCGCGAGCGCGAGCGCGACCAGCGGCGCGAAGGCCGCGCCGATCAGCCAGCTCAAATCCGACGTGATCAGCGCGCCGGTGTAGCGGAAGTAGCTGCGGAAGGTCGAGTTGATCGTCCCGGCGGCCTGCGCGTGCGAGAACCCGAGCAACGCGAACCCGAGGATGATGAACACGTAGCCTTGCACCGTGCCGCCCGACAGCAACACGGGCGTCCAGCCGCTGTAGATCGCGATCATCACCGCGAACAGGCCGAGGGTGCGAGGTCGCCCGATCCGGTCGGCGATGATCCCGGAGGCGATCATGCAGGGCACCGCCACCGCGGCCCCGATGATCTGCACGATCAGGAACGTGCTGGTCGATTGCTTCGTGAACAGCACGGCCCAGGACAGCGCGAAGATCGTCACCAGATGGAACAGCGCGTAGCTGGCGAGCGGGGCGAACGCGCCGAGCATGATGTTGCGTCCCTGGGTGCGCAGCAACTCGCCGATCGGCGACGGTTCGAGCTCGCGGCTCTTCAACTGCTCGGCGAACTCCGGCGCGATCACGAGCCGCAGGCGCGCGAACAGCGCGACGACGTTCACCGAGAGCGCGACGAAGAACGGGTAGCGCCAACCCCAGTGGATGAACTCGGCCGGCGACAGGTTCATCTGCAGGTACGCGAACAGCGCCGCCGCGAGGATGAAACCCACGGGCGCGCCGAGCTGCGGGATCATCGCGTACCAGCCGCGCCGCTCCCGCGGCGCGTTCAACGCGAGCAGCGAGGGCAGCCCGTCCCAGCTGCCGCCGACCGCGAAACCCTGCCCGAGGCGGAACAGCACGAGGGACAGGATCGACCAATCGCCGTGCACCGCGTAACCCGGCACGAACGCGATTCCGGCGGTGGTGCTACCGAGCAGGAACAGGGCGATGGTGAGCTTGCTGCCGGGACCGTAGCGCAGGTGCAGCCATTTGAAGAACAACGATCCGAAAGGTCGCGCGACGAACGCGAGCGCGAACACCGCGAACGCATCGTACATGCCCCCGAGCGGACTCGCGAACGGGAAGAACACCTTCGGGAACACGAGCACGCAGGCGATCCCGAACACGAAGAAATCGAAGAACTCGGAGATGCGCCCGATCACGACACCGATCGCGATGTCCCGCGGCGTCACTTCGTGGCGATGCGAGGAGGCGCGGCCGGCGCGCGCGAGTTCGGCGGGGTCGGCGACGGACGTGGCGTGCTCGGGCGGCATGATCGTGCGGTACTCGGGGACTCGATGGGTGTTTCGGACGTCAGCGGAGGATTCTAGGCCGAATGGGCGATTTGCGCATCAGCGCGATGCGATGCGCCGCAGCGTCGCGGTCACTCATTAGCACAATTTAATATATCGAAAAGCACCGTGCAGTTCATCGGAACGCGCACGCACGCGCGCGACGGCGACGTGTTCCTGGCCGGCCCCATCGCCACCGGCGCCGGCGATCGGTATGATACGGCCTCCTCGAATCCGGCCAAGCTCGTACCACATGCGTCCCAAGATCCTGCGCAACCTGCTCGCCGCGCCGCTCGCGCTGAGCTTGAGCGGCTGCCATCTCGTGCTGCTGCACTCCGCCGGCGCGGTCGCCGCGCGCCAGAGCCACCTGATGATCGCGTCGATGTTCCTGATGCTGCTGATCATCGTGCCCGTGCTGGTCGCGGTCGCCGTGATCGCGTGGCGTTACCGCGCCTCGGCGAATCCGCCGGACTACGACCCGGACTGGGAGCATTCCTCCACACTCGAACTCGTCGTCTGGGCCGCGCCGCTGATGATCATCATCGCGCTCGGCGCGATGACCTGGATCGGCACCCATCAGCTCGACCCCTATCGCCCGATCGACCACGCCGACTACCCTCGCTCGGTGGCGCCGGGCGTGAAGCCGTTGAATATCGAGGTCGTCTCGATGGAATGGAAGTGGCTGTTCCTGTATCCGGACTATGGCATCGCGACGGTGAATCAGGTCGCGGCGCCGGTCGGCGTCCCGATCCGCTTCCACCTGACCGCCGCGACGATGATGGACTCGTTCTTCGTGCCGGCGATCGCCGGTCAGATCTACACGATGCCGGGCATGCAGACCGTCCTGCACGCGGTCGTCGACCGGCCCGGCAGCTACCGGGGCTTCTCGGCGAATTTCAGCGGATCGGGTTTCACCGACATGCGGTTTCGCTTCCTCGGGATGAGCGCCGGCGATTTCGCGCGCTGGGTCGGACGGGTGAAGGCCGGCGGCGGCGACCTCGATCGCGCCGCGTATCTGCGCCTCGCGGCGCCGAGCCGCGCCGAGCCGGTCCACACCTACGCGACGTTCTCGCCGGACCTGTACGCCCGGATCCTCGACCGCTGCGTCGAACCCGGCGAGAGCTGCATGAGTCGGATGATGGCGCGCGATGCCGCGCGTGAGCGGACCGCGGGCCGCCACCCGTGAGCGCCGACGCCCTGTCCGACGCGCGGACCGCCCGCGCGGCGTCCCGCCGGAATCGTTGGAGACTGGATACGCAAGCATGAATCCGCATCGCTCCGCATTGCTCCACTTCCTGCTCGGGCGCCTGAGCTTGAGCGCGATACCGTACGACAACCCGATCATCCTGTGGACGTTCGTGGTGGTGGCGACCCTCGGAGCGGTGGTCCTTGCCACGATCACCCGTTACCGGCTCTGGGGTTACCTCTGGCGGGAGTGGTTCACCAGCATCGACCACAAGCGGATCGGGATCATGTACCTCGTTCTCGCGATCGTGATGCTCCTGCGCGGATTCGCGGACGCGATCATGATGCGGACGCAGCAGGCGATGGCGTTCGGCAGCAACCTCGGCTATCTGCCGCCGCACCACTACGACCAGATCTTCACCGCGCACGGGTCGATCATGATCTTCTTCGTCGCGATGCCGCTGATCGTCGGCCTGATGAACTACGTGATGCCGATGCAGATCGGC
>JAKBCG010000259.1 GCA_021808035.1 Pseudomonadota bacterium | reverse complement strand
ATCGTGAACATCGGGATCGGCGGCTCGGACCTCGGGCCGCTGCTGGTCGCGGACGCGCTGCGCCACGAGTGGAGCGGAGGTCTCACGCCGCACTTCGTCTCGAACGTCGATCGAACGCAGTTGCAGGATCTCACCCGCAGCCTCGATCCGGCCGAGACGCTGTTCGTCGTGTGCTCGAAGACGTTCACGACCCAGGAGACGCAGGCGAACGCGCACGCGGCGCGGGCATGGATCGTGCAGACCCTGGGCGCGGACGCGCCCGGCGCGCACTTCGTCGCGGTGTCGACCAACGCCGCGGCGATGGATGCGTTCGGGCTGCGGCCGGAACGGCGCTTCCCGATGTGGGATTGGGTCGGCGGGCGCTACTCGGTGTGGTCCGCGGTCGGGCTCGCCGCCGAGCTCGTGATCGGGAGCGAGCGGTTCGGCGAGTTCCTGCACGGCGCGAGCGAGATCGACGCGCACTTCCTCAACACCCCGTTCGAGCAGAACCTGCCGGTGCTGATGGGGCTGGTCGGCGTGTGGAACCGCACGTTCCTCGGACTGCCGACGCTCGCGGTGCTGCCGTACGAGCAGCGGCTCGCGCGGCTGCCCGCCTACCTGCAGCAGCTCGAGATGGAGAGCAACGGCAAGTCGGTCACGCTCGCCGGCGCGTCCGTCGACTACGCGACCGCGCCGGTGGTCTGGGGCGAGCCCGGATCGAACGCGCAGCACTCGTTCTTCCAGATGCTGCACCAGGGGAGCGCCTCGGCGGCGCTCGACTTCATCGCGCCGCTGCGCGGCTCGTCCGGGGATACCGCGGCTTCGGACCTCGCGCTGCAGAACTGCTTCGCGCAGGTGCAGGCGTTCGCGTTCGGGATGACGCGCGAGGAGGCCGAGCGCGAGATGCGCGCCGCGGGATTGACCGAGGCGGACGTGGCACGGCTTGCGCCGCACCGCACCTATCCGGGCAACCGGCCGAGTTCACTCTTGCTCTATCCGCGCACGACCGCGCGCACGCTCGGCCAGCTGCTCGCCCTCTACGAGCACAGCGTGTTCGTCCAGGGCACGGTCTGGGGGATCAACTCGTTCGACCAGTTCGGCGTCGAGCTCGGCAAGAAGCTCGCCGGCGCGATCACGATCGGTGGCGCGCACCGGCCGGGCGGGACGGGCGCGGCGGGGATCGCTGCATTGTGCGACTACGTGGTGAAGCACCGCTAGGGCGGCGGCGGCGCCTCGAGCGCGATCCACGCGAGCGCCCACGCGCCGCCGCGCCTCGCTGGCGGAAGCCTTACGCACAGGTCGTGTAGCCCGTGCACCGAGGTCGGCAGCGGCAGCGGCGGCAGTACCGTGAGCGCGCTTGGCGTGCGCCGCAGTGCGAGGCTCGCGAGCGGTGCGCCCGCGCAGCCGTCGAGCCGGATCACGAGCTCGCCCGCGGCGCGGGTCGGCGCGGTGCGCGGCGGGGCCGTGACGGTCCGTGCCGCTCGCGAAGCGGCGTTCGTGGCCGGTGCGAAATGCACCCAGCCGACTGCGACGCGGATGCGGCGGGCGACATCGAGGTCCGCGGCGCGATAGACCCAGCAGGGATTCGCGGCGTCCACGAGGAACTTGGTGCGTACGCCGGCGACGGAGGGCGCACCTTCGATCCATTGCGAGCCGCGCTCGGTGCACAGCGACAACTGCGCGCTCGTGCGACGTTGCGCGGTCGGGAGGTCGAGCCGCCGCGTGAGGATCGGGCCGATCCGCCGGCCGCCGGCGAAGTCGGCGGCGCGCAGCGTGACCGGGAGGCGCAGGCGCAGCGGTCCGCGATAGCGTGCCGAATCGGCGCGCGGCGCACCCCCCGCGAGGGTGTAGCGGATCGTGCCGTAGCCGGTCTGGGTCGACAGCCGGACCAGCGCGGTCGCGGCGTGAAAATCGGTCGCGATCCGCGTGCGCACGCGAAACGCCGCGCGCGAGACATGCAGGCCGAGCGCGCGGGCGTGCCGTTCGAGCACGATCAGCCGCCGCAGGAAATCCCGCCAGTGGCGTCGCGACGGCGCCGACCAACCGACCTCGGCGAGCGCGGCGGCGCGGGGCAGCAGGCGCCGCTCGAGTTGCGAGACGGTGCGCGGCCCGCGGGTTCCGGCCGTCGCGCGAACGCCGTCCGGACCCGCGGGCGTTGCCCGGTAGGCCTCAGCGAGGTTCAGCACGCGGCCGAGTCCAGGCGGTTCGTCGGCGGCGCGGCTCTGGCGGGTGTCGAGATCGAGCGCCGCGCCCCGGACCTTGCGCCACTCGAGGCGGTTCAATTTCAGGATCGCCATCACGTCGTTCAGACGGCGGATCTCGCGCGGCGAGGGGCGATCGCCGTCGACCGTGAGCGCGAGCGCGCGCACCGGCCACCGCGGCGCGTCGTCGATGCGCACCGCCGGCACCGGCAGCGCCGGCGTACCTGACCGTGCCGGGATCAACTGCCACAGGCTCGCCACGCCGTATCGCCAGCCGGCCGTGCTCGACGCCTCGATCGCGATGCCCCTCGGGCGAACGACGAGCCGGTAGCCTTCGCGGGGGATCGCGGTCCGGGCGCGCCGCAGGAAGCGGATCGCCGGACTCGGGCTCGATCGCCCCGGCGTCGCGGGCGAGGGCGGCGCGAGGCGCAGCCCCGTCGATCGACGCAGCCAGCGGCGGAGCAACCATGCGGCGCGGTCCGCGCCGGGCTCGCGCGCGGGCACCTGCAGGCGGGTCGCGGCGGTCAAGCGGAACACGCCGGCTTCGCGGATCTCGTGCAGGGGATTCGGGACGATCGCGGGCGCGAGGGCTGCCGAGGCACCGGTGCGCGCGTCCGCCGCCCGCACGATCGGCGCGATCGGCGCGACGCCGAGCAGGGTCGCGACCGCGAGTACGCCGCGACGGGCGGCCGCCCGCCGGGCCGAAATCGTTCGATCCGGGGTCACCGCCGCTCTTTTACGGCAGAAGCAGGGCGCCGACAAGTGCGCGCTTGCGTCCGTCCTCTATAATCCGCGCTCGATCCCGACCATGGAGCGGATCTTGACAGCAGCACGCAAGGGCATCGTCCTCGCCGGGGGCGCGGGCACGCGGCTTCACCCGGTCACCTTGTCGCAGAGCAAGCAGCTCTTGCCGGTGTACGACAAGCCGATGATCTACTATCCGCTCGCGACCTTGATGGGCGCGGGCATCCGCGAATTCCTGATCATCACGACGCCGCGCGACCAGACCGCGTTCCGCGACCTGCTCGGCGACGGCGCGGGCTGGGGCGTGTCGCTCCAGTACGCGGTGCAGGCCGAGCCGAACGGGATCGCGCAGGCATTGCTGATCGCCGAAGGTTTCCTCGCCGGCGCGCCGTCGGCGTTGATCCTCGGCGACAACATCTTCTACGGCGCGAACCTCTCCGCGGTGCTGCAGAGGGCGGCCGAGCGCGAGCACGGCGCGACCGTGTTCGGCTACACCGTCCAGGACCCCGAACGCTACGGCGTGGTGCAATTCGACGCGACCGGGCGCGTGACCGGCCTCGTCGAGAAGCCGAAGAATCCGCCGTCGAACACCGCGGTCACCGGCGTGTATTTCTACGACTCGCGCGCGAGCGCATTCGCGCGCGCGATCCGCCCCTCGGCGCGCGGCGAGCTCGAGATCACCGACTTGAACCGCGAGTACCTGAAGGACGGCACGCTGCAGGTCGAACGGCTCGGCCGGGGCACCGCGTGGCTCGACACCGGCACGCACGACTCGCTGCTCGACGCCGGCAACTTCGTGCGGATCCTCGAGCAGCGGCAGGGGCTGAAAGTCGCGTGCGTCGAGGAGATCGCGTGGCGCGAGGGGTTCATCGACGACGCGCAGCTCGAGCGGCTCGCGCAGCCGCTCTTGAAGAGCGGCTACGGCGAGTACCTGCTGCGCCTG
>JAKBCG010000009.1 GCA_021808035.1 Pseudomonadota bacterium | reverse complement strand
GGAATGCATCGAAGGGATGCTCGCGAGCGCGGCGCCGTTCCTCGCGGTGATCGACGCCGATCTGCAGCACGACGAGCGCCTGCTGCCTTCGATGCTCGCGACCTTGCGCCGCGGCAGCGCGGAAGTCGTCGTGGGCAGCCGGTATGTGTCCGGCGGCGGGGTAGGCGACTGGGACCGCAACCGCGCGCGCCTCAGCCGGGTCGGCGTCCGGCTCAGCCGCATACTCGTTCCCGAGGACCTCAAGGATCCGATGAGCGGATTCTTCATGCTGCACCGTGGCGTGTTCGAACGCAGCCGCGAGCGGCTGTCGGCGATCGGGTTCAAGCTCCTCGCGGACCTGTTCGCGTCACACCCCGGGCCGCTGCAGTTCGAGGAGTTGCCGTACCAGTTCCGTCCTCGCGCCGCGGGAGAGAGCAAGCTGGATTCAGTGACCGCATGGGACTACGCGATGCTGTTGCTCGACAAGATGGTCGGCCACGTCGTTCCGGTCCGGTTCGTCTCCTTCTCGATCGTCGGCGTGCTCGGCATCGCGGTGCACTTTGCGGTGCTGACGCCGTTGCTGCGGGTCGCGCACATGCGCTTCACCGTCGCGCAGGCGATCGCCGCGCTGTGCGCGATGACCTTCAATTTCGCGCTGAACAACCTGCTGACCTACCGTGACGCGCGGCTGCGGGGCTGGCGGTGGCTGCGGGGCTGGTTCCTGTTCGTGCTCGCGTGCAGCATCGGCGGTGTGATGAACGTCACCGTCGCGTCGTTCATCTTCAAGTCCTACGGGACCTGGGTCATCGGCGCGCTCGGCGGGATCCTGGTCGGCTCGATGTGGAACTACGCGGTCACGAAGTTCTTCACCTGGGGCCGGTCGGGTACCTAGCGTACCGCGGGCGGGCCGCGGTAACCGTACGCGAATCGATAGTAGTAATCGCGGATGAAGTGTCCGTTCCGCATCAACGCGCCGGCGCGGATGGGGCCGAGCGAGGCGGCGGCGGCGGGGACCGCCGGTTCCTCGAGGCTCGAGCGGTCGAGGGACACCAGCAGCAAGGTCCGGCCGAGCTGCCGATCCGGCGCAAACCAGCGCTCGTACATCAATCCCATCCCGCCGAACAGGTGGCCGCTCGTCGTGTTGGCGACCGGATCCGGCCGCGCCGATCCGTAGAACGCGAGTTCGCTCGCGATCACGTAGCGATCCATGCCGACCACCAACGGGGAACTGCCGTGCTCGCGGCGGAAGCGCTCGTCCACCGCGTCGATTCGGCGTCCAAGCTGCCGCCAGCCGACGGGCAGCAGCTCGATGTGCCGATCGTATCCCAGACCGGGCAGCCCGTGGGCCAGGTGGTACAGCCCGATCGGGTACGCGACCGAGAGCACGCCGATCGTCGGCAACATCGACGCGCGCCACGCCCGCCGCATCATCGACGTGCCCCGGCGCCCGGCGTCGACGAGTTCGAACGCGATCAGCGGCAGCGCCGCGAGCCAGGTCGTACCGGTCCAGTCGAGCTTCACCTGGCGACGCAGACTGAACAGCACGAACACCGAGATCGGCACCAGCAGCGCGCACAGCAGGAAGCGCCGTGCCGCGCGTCGCCCCGCATCGGGTGGGCTGCCGCCGCGACGCGGAATGACCGCGCGAACCATCGCGGCGAAGCCGGTTGGCGTGATCAACACGATCGCGGCACCGATCAGCGCCGGCAGCGCGAAACGCGGTCGTCCCGCCAGGCGGCGCGCGGTCTGGAATGCGAAGGACGCCCAGTGATGCTCCGCGTTCCAGACGATCACCGGCGAGAAGATCGCGAACGCGAGCGCCGCCGCCGCGTACGGCTCGACTCGGCGCAGCCACGGCCGTGCATCGGCGTCGACGACCAGGTAGACGAGGGTACCGAGGCCCAAAAGACCGATCGTGTACTTCGAGAGCATCCCAAGACCGAGGGAGAGGCCGGCCCACAACCACGCGCGGGTCTTCCCGCCGATCAACGCGCGCTCCAGGAAATACAGCGACGCCGCCCAAGCCGCCGTCAATGGCGTGTCCGGCGTCATCAGCAGACCCTGCAGGAAGAAGAAGGGCATTGCCTGCGCGAGCGCGAGCGCGAGCGCGGCGCTCGAGCGGCCATAGAGGTTTCGCGTCAGGCGGTACACGAACACCGACGTCACGAGTCCGCAGAGCACCGCGCCGATTCGCACGCCGAGCGCGGTGTGGCCCAGGAGCGCGGTCCCGGCGCGGATCAACCAGGCCACCATCGGCGGATGATCGAGATAGCCCAAGGCGAGGTGCCGTGAGTAGTTCCAGTAATAGGCTTCCTCGGGCATCAGGTCGACGTGCGCGCCAAAATACAGGCGCAGCGCCGTCACGTAGAACACGAGCCCGATCGACAGCGCGGTCGTGATCACGCCGCGCCCGGGGTCCCGCGTCACCGCTTCCGATGCGTGCCTCACGGACCCTGGGTCGCGACCGCCGCGGACGCCGGTGCCGCGGAGGCCGGTGCCGTGGACGCGGGCGCCGTGGATACCGGCGCCTTGGATACCGGTCCCGCGGAAGCCGGCGCCGTGGAGGCCGGTTTCGCCGATGGTGCGCGAGGCGACGGCGCTGCCGGCTTCGGCGCGGCGGTCACGGGAACGGCCGCGCGGTGCGGCGGCGGCAAACGGCGTTCGACCAGCGTGAGTCGATCGATCGCGACCGGGTCGTCGCGCAACTTCACGTAGAGCGGGCCGCCGCGGGTGTGCGGAACCGGCAGCGCCTCACCCGGAAATCCGTCCGGCACGGCGACCGCGTCGTGAAAGTCGTGATCCGCCGCGATCGAGTCGATCAGGAACAACCGCGATCCGCTCAGCTTGCAGGCGATCTTCCGCGTCTCGGGACATTGCAGGTCCCGCAACGTCGGCAGGCGCACCACGGTCGCGAGGGGCTGCCAGGCGCCGGCGACACCGTCGACCGAGATCCGGAACTGCAGCGGACCGAATACCGCGCGCCCGAAGGCTTTCGACGGCCGGAATTCCGCGATCGCGACGTGCGTGTTCTCGAGCGTCAGACCGCCGTTGTCGGGCGTCAGCGTGGCCGCTTCGCTGCCGTCGACCGTTGCGACGTCGAGCGTGGTGCGCCGATCGAACCGAACCGGCGCGACCGCCCGTACGGAGAAGACCAGGCGCGCGTCTTGCGGCAACTGCGCGTCGCCCTCCAGTCGGATCCGGCTCGCGCGATCCGCCCGCGACGGATGCACGCTCTTCGCGATCAGCGTCACGCGCGGACGCGCCGGCAGCACCGCGCTCGACACGGTGAGTGCGCGGCCGTCCTTGAGCTGCACCGTCGCGATGACCTTGCGGTCCGGCTGCACCGCGGCGGCCGCCCCCGCATTGACGACCGTCATCGTCAGTTGGTCGACCGGCTGACCCGTCGACAGCGTCTGCGGCGCGAAACGAACACCCGCGAGCACCAGCCCGGATACTTCGTCGAGCCGGCTGCCGCGCAAGGTACCGGCCGCATCCCCCGCGTGATAGGTGAAACCGTCGAGCCGCCCGGCGGCGGCGAACGCCTGCAGCGGTACCGATCGCGGTGCCTTGGCGCCGTATTCATGGACCAGCAGCGTCAGGTCTCCCGGCTTCGCCTTCTGCAGCGGCAATTTCAGCTCGACCTCGCCGGGCTTCTTGGCCTTCCAGTCGACCTTCAGTTCCTTGCCGTCCGGATCCCGGAGCATCACCGAGTCGATGCAGCTCACGCTCGAGGCCCGCAGATGAATCGTATCCTCGCGTCCGACGATCAGCGCGCTCGACTCGCCATCGGCCAGGCGCCAGTCGTAATGCTCGTCGTTGGTGAGCTGGAACGAAGGTCCCTGGTACGCGCTGAATCCCCAGTCGCCGTGCAACACGCCCTTGACCTGGTCGCCGAGCCCGGCGGATCCCGGCGCACCGAGCGTGGCCGTGTCGACCACGAACCCGCCTTTGGCCGCGTCGGCGTGCGCCGGGAGCTCGACGCGCTTGCCATCCTTGCCTTCGAGCCGCAACTTCATCCCGCGCGCATACGCGGTCGAAAAGACCAGCGGCGCGCCCTCGACCGGCAGCACGAGCGAGTTCTTGCGGGCGCAGTAGATGCCCTTCGGATCGACCGCGTGCAACGGCGGCAGCTGCGGCGGCTCGACCGCCGGCAGCGCCGTGACGAGCACGGTCTTCGGTTCGGTGAACGTCGGCGGCCGGTTCAACGACAGCTCGATCCGATCGCCCAGCAAGGTCGCGAGTGCCGGGATGTAGTCGTACTGCGCGGTCCGGAACGAGTCGAAGATCCGCGCGATGTCGAGCACCGAGGCGACGTAAGGGCTGTAGTAGCCGAAGCGCAGCGCGGGCGTGTAACTCGCCTGCATCGCGAGATCGCTCTCGGGTCCGGACGTCAAGGCTTCGACGATCGACGTGCTGTGCCCGTCCTCCAGGATCATCGACTCGCGTCGCGCAAGCAGGCAGGGGGCTTGCAGATCCGGCATCAACTGCAGGCATTTCGGATCGACGACGATCGCGAGGCTGCGTGCGAGCAACGGCGCGGTCTTTCGCAACAGCGTGGGGTCGGCGTCGTTCAAGCGACGTACCGCCGACAGGTACACGGCGAGGCGCGACCGGTCGAGCATCGCCTGGTTCAGGTCCTGCGCGGTGCGCACGAACGCGCCGGGACGTCCGCGCACCGCACCGACCAGGGTCTTGAAGTCACCGCCGGTCTGGGGCGCGAGGAACACCAGGACCTGCCCGGCGCCGTGCGGCACCGTGACCTCAATCCCGCGATGCGCGCAGCGGCGCTTCCAGGTATCGCAGTACGTGAACCAGCGCGGCGGCGGCGGATTCGTCGACCCGCTGAGAAAGGCGACGATCAACAGGTAGTGCACGGACTGGTCGCGCGGCAGATCGGCCTTGATCTTGATCTGGTCGCCGACCGCGAGATTCGGCACCTGCGCGATCCCGAGCGTCCGGTGATCGTGCGTGACCGTCGCCTCGAGCGTCGGGCCGGTCAGGTCGAAGCGCGCCCGGGACGCGTGCGCCGCGACCGCGACGAGCAGCGAGGCGGCGAGGATGAACGAGGGACGTGAAGGCATCGTAATGTTTCGCAGTGGCCCGCGTGGATTTTCTCGTCGTTTCGATCGCGTATCCCGCGCGAAGTTCGCCGCACCGCGCTGCTCGCGACTCGCGAGCTCCGCGGGACGGCCGGGTACCGCGATCATTCGCCGCCGAGGGTCCCGAATTCTACCGCGGTCTTCACATAGAATAGATGGACAGCCGCATTGCGCAGCGACTCGAACAACCGCTCCGCCTGCGCTTCGGTCACGGTCATCTGGACCTCGACCGGCTGGTCGCCGAGCTCGAAGAAGCGGGCCGAGTGAATGCGGCCGGACGCCCCGAAACCTTCGGTCGCCGACACCATCGTCGCCCCTTGCAACCCGAGGCGTTTCGCGAGCTGCATCAACCATTCGCCGAGCGGCTTGCCCTCGTGCCGCCGATTCTGCTCGGTGAAGAACGTGACTTGATATCCTCGCATCCCGGCCACTCCTCGATCGACGTGCGCCACCCGCCTCAGCGCGCCGCGAGGGCGCGCCACGAGGCCATCCCCAGTACCGTGAAGCCGAGCGAACCACCGACGTGCAACGCGATCTCGGCGGCGAGCGCCGCGTACCGCCCCTGCTGCAGCAGCGACACGCCCTCGGCGGAGAACGTCGAGAACGTCGTCAGTCCGCCGCAGAACCCGGTGATCACGAACAAGCGCCATTCGGCCGGAATCGCGGCCGCCTGCGCGAAGAACGCGACCGCGACGCCGATCACGTACGCGCCGATCCAATTCGCCGCGAGCGTGCCGAGCGGCACCGCGAACGTTCCGGTGTTCAACAGCGCCGCGAGGCCCCAGCGCAACCAGGCACCGAGCGCCGCGCCGACGCCGACCGCGATCCACGCGAGTCCCGCCATTCCGATCTCCCGCCAACGATTCCGACCGACCCGGTCATAGTCTACCCGGCGATCGGCGCGGCCGGCGAATCGACGTGAGGTCGCCGGCGAAACCCGCTACGCTCTCGTCAACCGAAGCGATCGCGCACCGATCGGGCGCGACGCGGGCGACGGTCGGGATCCGGAGGTCGGGGTGCGAATCGGCGTGTTCAGCATGATCTGTCTCGGCGCGCTCGCGGGATGCGCGACGCCGATGCGCCGTCCGGCGCCCCCGACGGTGATCAACGCGGCGACGCCGCCGGGCTTTCCCCCGGCCGTGCGTCTGGTGACGACGGATCTGCATGGCTTCGCCGACTGGTCGTCACCGATCTTCGCCGGGATCCGCAAGGCGGCGGGTGACGGACCGGTCGACGTGCTCGCGCTCTCCGGTGGCGGGTCGGAGGGCGCATTCGGCGCCGGCGCGCTCGTCGGGCTCACCGAGGCGCACGACCGGCCGCGATTCGAACTCGTGACCGGCGTGAGCGCTGGCGCGCTGATCGCGCCGTTCGCGTTCCTCGGGCCGCGCTGGGACCCGGAGCTCGAGGCGGCGTTCACGGCGGATCACCGCCGGCTACTCAGCCACCCCGCCTGGTGGCGCGTCGTGAGCCGACTCGTGTCTCCCCTCGGACGACGACATCGCGATGCCTTGTACGACATGGTCGACCACTACGTGACGCCGGCGCTGGTCGCCGCGGTCGCGCGCGCGACCGAACGGGGCCGCCGGTTGATCGTCGCGACGACCGATCTCGACAGCGAGGAGACGGTTCTGTGGGACATGGGCGCGATCGCCGAGCATGGCGGGGAGTCCGCGCGCGCGTTGTTTCGCGACGTGCTCGTCGCGTCGGCGAGCGTCCCGGGCGTGTTCCCGCCGGTCTTGATCCGGGTGCGTGACGGCCGGCACACCTACGAGGAGATGCACGTCGACGGCAGCGTGACGACCCCGGTGTTCGCTCTACCCCTGGTCGCGGGACTGCGTCCGCAGGAACTGCCGGCCTGGCGCGGCGGCGAGGTCTACCTGATCGTGAACAGCCAGATCGCGCGGATCCCGAGCACCACGCCGGTGAGCACGCTCTCGATGCTGACGCGCAGCTTCTCCGCCAGCATGACCTACAAGACTCGCGAGGCGATCCTCGGCACGGTCAACCTCACGCGCACCCTCGGCATGCGCTTGCGCCTGACCGACATTCCGGCGGACTTCCCGGTCGCGAACATCGTCGACTTCAGCCCGAAATTCATGCGCGGCCTGTTCGACTACGGCGAGCGCTGCGCCGCGAGCGGCCGACTGTGGCTGACGCCGGAACAGTCGATCAAGCGCAATCAGGTCCTCGAGCGGGAGCCGAGCGGCCCCGCGACGCCCTGCCCCGGCGCCGCGCCGTCGCGCTGAGCCCGGGCCCGCGCGCCGGACGCCGTCAGCGTGCGCCGTGCATCAGCCGCGCGATCCGCGGCGCCGCGATCAAATAGGCGGCGGCGATCGCGAGACCGACCAGCCACAGATCCCGGTAGACCTGCGCATAACCGGCGATCCCCGTCGCCGCACCGCTCGTGGTCATCGCCGCGATGCGCCCGGAGAGCTGATACGCCATCGCGATCCCGAAGAACCATCCGCCCATCGCGAGCGAAGCCTCCTCGGGCGCCGCGAGTCGCGTGACCATCGCGTAACCGATCGGCGAGAGCGCGAGTTCGCCGATCGTCTGCAGGAGATAGCACAGCGCGAGCGCGACCCAGGAGACCCGCCCCCCCTCGAGCGCGACGTGCGCGGCTGCCCGGTACACGAGCACGTAGGACAGCGCGACGAACACCAGGCCGATGCCGAATTTGCGCGGCGTCGACGGATCCCAGCCGCGGTGCCCGAGCCAGGGCCAGAGCAGCGCGAGCAACGGCGCGAGCAGCATGATGTACAGCGGATTCAGCGACTGGAACACCGTGAAGTCGAACGGCGCCGCGACGAAGTCCCGCGCGAAGAAATTGAGCGACGTCGCACCCTGGAAGCTCAGCGCCCAGAACGCGATGTTCGCGCCGAACAGCAGCAGCATCGCGACGTACCGCTCGGCCTGCACCCGATCGCCGCGACGGATCGCGCTCACCACGAAATACGCGACCAGCAGGCCGAGCAGGCCGTCGACCACGCCGTTGAGCCAATGCGGATGTTCGAGCAGGAGTTTCGTCGGATAGAGCGCGGCGAGCAAGCCGGCGAGCACCAGCGGCAAGGCCGCGCGGCCGCCGAATCGGGGGCGCGGTTGGCGGGCCGCGAGCGGCCCCCCGCGCCACTCGAACAGCGCCGCTGCGAACGCGACGCCCGCGCTCGCGGCGATGAATCCATATCGATAACCGAAATGGCCGCCGATCCAGTCGGCACAGACGAACGGCGCGATGAACCCGCCAAGGTTGATCGCCAGGTAGAACAGCGTGTAACCGGCGTCGCGGCGCGGATCGTCCGACCCGTAGTTGCGGCCGATCAACACCGTGAGCGGAATGCTGAGACCGGCGCCGAGCACGTACAACGCTAGCCCGAACAGGAACCCGTCGCGGCTCGGCCAGGACATCGACGCGAGCGCGAGCGTCTCGATCCACAACGCAGTGCGCAGCGCACGCGCCTCGCCGAGCACGTTGTCGGCGATCCAGCCGCCGACGACGTGGGTCGCGTACAGTAATGAGCCGACGCCGGCGGTCAGCAGGTTCGCATCCCGCATCGCGAGGCCGGGCGCCTCGTGCCCGAAGAACGCGCCCGCGAGGTACGGCGCGACGAACGCGCGAAAACCGTAGAACGCGTAGTTCACGCCGACCGTGACGCCGAGCAGCATCCACAGTCCGCTCGGGTGCCCGAGGCGCTCCTGCGGGGTTCGCGGTGCCACCGGCCCGCCCCGGTCGATCAGTAGCCGGCCGCGAGGCCGGCCGGCCGCCGCCGGTCGTTCGCTCCCTCGAGCACGCCGGACCGCGGATCGACCAGGATCGCCTCGTCCGCGCCCCACGACGGGATCACCTTGAAGCGATACCCCATCCGTTCGAGCCGCGCCCGCACCGGCGCCGACAGCAGGCCCGGTTCGACGAACACGACGTCCGGATACCATTGCTGGTGCACGCGCGGCGCGTCGACCGATTGTTGGATGTTCATCTTGAAGTCGACGACGTTCAGGAAGCTCTCGAGCACCGTCGAGATGATCGTCGATCCGCCGGGACTGCCGGTGACCATGAAGAGCTTCCCGCCCCGGAGCACGATCGACGGCGCCATCGAGGAGAGCGGACGCTTGCCCGGCTGGATCGCATTGCTCACGCCCTGGACGAGGCCGAAGCTGTTCGCGACGCCCGGCTTCGAGGTGAAATCGTCCATCTCGTTGTTCAGGAAGAACCCGGTGTCGCCGGCGATCCGTCCATTGCCGAACAGATAATTGATCGTGTACGTGACCGCGACCGCGTTACCGTGCGCATCGACGATCGAGAAGTTGGTCGTATCGTTGCCCTCGGTCGCGCCGAGGTGCCCCCGGATCGCCGTCGAGGGCGTCGCGGCCTCCGGCTGGATCGTCGCGCGCAGCGCCGCGAGGTGCGCCGGCGACAGGAGCTGCGCGACGTCGTCGTGCACGAACGCGGGATCCCCGAGGTCGCTGTTGCGATCCGCGAACGCGCGGCGTTCGGCCTCGACCAGATAGTGGATGCTCGCGGCGGACCCGTACCCCCACTGCGCGAGCGGATAGGGCGCCAGGATCCCCAGGATCTCGCAGATCGTGGCGCCGCCGGAGCTCGGCGGCGGATCGGAGACGAACCGGTACCCATGGTAATCGCAGCTCACCGGCCGGTCCCAGCGGACCCGGTAATCGGCGAAGTCGCGCATCGTCAGGATCCCGTGATGCCGGTGGCTCGCGGCGACGATCGCGCGGGCGATCGGTCCGCGGTAGAACGCGTCGGTTCCGTGACGCGCGATCGACCGCAGCGTGCGCGCGAGCTGCGGCTGCACCAGGCGCTCGCCCGCGGCATACGGCTTCCCATGGTTCAGGAATATCGCCGCGACATTCGGCTGCCGCGCGAATTCGGCCGCGCGGCGGTCGAGGATCGCCGCGTCGCCCGGCAACAGAACGAAACCGTCGCGGGCGAGCCGGATCGCGGGAGCAATGACCTGCGCGAGCTTCATCGTCCCGTACTTCGCGAGCGCCGTATCGAGGCCCATCACGGTGCCGGGCACGCCGACCGCGAGGTAGCTGCGGGTGCTGCGGCCGGGAACGACGTTCCCGGCGGCGTCGAGATACATGTTCGCGGTCGCCGCGAGGGGCGCCGTCTCCCGAAAATCGAGGAACACGTTCTTTCCGGTCGCCAGGTGCAACATCATGAAGCCGCCGCCGCCGAGGTTGCCGCAGCATGGGTGCACGACCGCGAGCGCGTAGCCCACCGCGACGGCCGCATCGACCGCGTTGCCGCCCTGTCGCAGGATCCTCAAGCCGACGTCGGTCGCGAGATGTTGCGCGGTCACGACCATCGCGTGCCGGGCAGTTACCGGCCGGAGCCCCGCGAGCGACGCGAGCGAGGCCGGCCTGCCGCTGGTGTCGAGCGCCTGTTCCGGCACCGCCGCGGAAATGGTGCGGCCCGCGAGCGCGAGCGCCACCGCACAGGCGGCGAGGCGCGCTGGTCGTCCGATCAGCCGCGCGCGATGGTTGGTCATTTCGATCTCCCGCTCGTGATCGATCCGCGCCGCACCCTCGCGGATGCGGCCACGGTCCGGTCGTGATGGTGGGCCCGGTCGGACTCGAACCGACGACCAAGGGATTCACTTCGCCCCACCGTTTCCGGCGGGAGTGGACTATCTCTTCACCCACATGGGGTGCGGGACGCTCTCGCCTGTCATTAAGCGCGACTGCAGCGCTCAGGTAGTCTCTGCACCTTCCGGCGGTGTACCGCCGGCTTGGCTCAGGGTTGCCATCGGCCGTACCGCTAAGGGTTCCCTGAATTCATCCCGTCCACTTCGCGCCTCGCGACGCGAAGGCACCGTCTTACCGTCGATGAGTCCCCTGCTCTAACCGACTGAGCTACAGGCCCGTCCCGCGCATTCTAACAGGATCGGTCGCGCGCGCACCTCGGCGCGCGTTCACGGTACAGTATCGCGCGCGACCCGAATGACCGAAGCTGCGAAACCACTCCCTTGAGCCTGCACGAACGGATCCGCGACGCGCTGCCCGGCTTGCCCATCGGGTCGGTGTTGCCGGCGATCGCCGGCGCGCTCGAGGAGCGCAATCGATTGATCGTCGAAGCGCCGCCCGGCGCCGGCAAGAGCACGATCGTGCCGCTCGCGTTGCTCGCCTCCGGCTGGCTCGCCGAGCGCAGGATCGTGATGCTCGAGCCGCGGCGGCTGGCGGCGCGGGCGATCGCGACGCGGATCGCGCAGCTCGCCGGCGAACGGGTCGGCGAACGCATCGGCTACCGCACCCGTCTCGAGTCGCGGGTCTCGCGCGCGACCCGGCTCGAGGTGGTCACCGAAGGGATCCTCACACGGATGATCCAGGACGACGCCGCGCTCGCCGGCACGGGATGCGTCGTGTTCGATGAATTTCACGAACGCAGCGTGCACGGCGACCTCGGGCTCGCGCTCACGCTCGACGTCCAGGAGAACCTGCGGCCGGACCTGCGCGTGATCGTGATGTCGGCGACGCTGGAGACGCAACCGCTCGCGCGCCTGCTGGACGCGCCGCCCACCGTGACCGCGACCGGCCGGCCGTTCGCGGTGCGCACGCAGTACCTGCCGCGCCGCGTGGACGCGCCGCTCGAGGAGCAGGCGGCGCAGACCCTGGTCGCGGCGCTCGCCGCCGAAGACGGCGACGCGCTGTGTTTCCTGCCCGGTGCCGCGGAGATCCGCCGCGTCGGGCGGCTGCTCGGCGAGCGGACGCTGCCGCGCGGCACGCGCGTGTTGCCGCTGTACGCGGATCTCGATCCGGCCGCGCAGGAGGCAGCGCTCGCGCGAGCCGGGCCGGGCATCCGCAAGATCGTGCTCGCGACCTCGATCGCCGAGACCAGCCTGACGATCGAGGGGGTGCGGATCGTCGTCGACAGCGGCCTCGCGCGCCGCTCTCAGTTCGATCCCGCGAGCGGCATGAGTCGCCTGGTGACGACGAAGCTCTCGCAAGCCGAGGCCGATCAGCGCCGCGGGCGGGCCGGGCGCACGGGTCCCGGGGTGTGCTTCCGGCTCTGGTCGGAGAGCACCCACGCGGCGCTCGCGCCGCATGCGCAACCGCAGATCCTGAACGAGGATCTGGCACCGCTCGCGCTCGAGCTCGCCGCCTGGGGCGCGATCGACGCGCAGTCGCTGCGCTGGCTCGATCCGCCGCCACCGGCGCATCTCGCCCAAGCGCGCGATCTGCTGCGCCGTCTGGACGCGATCGACGCCACCGGTCGCGTCACCGCCCACGGTCGCGCGATCGCGGCGCTCGGCGCGCATCCCCGGCTCGCGCACATGCTGGACAGGGCCGTCGCGATGCGGGCGGTCGGACTCGCGTGCGATCTCGCCGCGGTGCTCAGCGAGCGAGCCGTCGTGCGCGCTTCCCCGGGGGCGCGCGATGCGGACGTGCGCAGCGCGCTCGCCGCGCTCGCCGACCCCGACGCGGCCGCTCGATCCGGGGCGAGCATCGACTCGCGCGCGGCCTCGGCCGCGCTGCACGCGGCGGCTCGCTGGCGGCGACGGCTCGGCGGCGCGCCCGACGCGGTGGATCGCGATCGCGCCGCGGGGATCCTGCTCGCGCTCGCGTACCCCGACCGGATCGCCCGCAGCCGCGGCGGGGACGGACGGTATTTGCTCGCGAACGGCCGCGGCGCGGTGTTCATCGGACCGCAGACCCTCGCGAAGGCGACCTATCTGGTTGCGGCGCAGCTCGACGCAGCGGAGCGCGACGCGCGGATACAGCTGGCCGCGCCGATCGAGCGGGAGGACCTCGATCGGTTGTTCGCCTCGCAGATCGAGGAACGGTCCGAGGTCGTCTGGGATCGCCGCGAGCAGGCGGTCCGCGCGCGACGCGATCGACTTCTCGGCGCGATCTTGCTGTCGAGCGCAGAGATCCCCGACGCCGATCCGCAGGCGATTGCAGCGGCCATGATCACCGGTATCCGCGACCTCGGCATCGGCGCATTGCCGTGGACCCGGGACCTGCGGCAATGGCAGGCCCGCGTCGCGCTGCTCGGCCGCCTCGGCGTCCCGGCGCCCGACCCGTGGCCCGATCTCGGCGACGCGGCACTCGAAGCCGGCCTCGAGGCGTGGGTGACGCCATGGATCGCGGGCTGCGCCCGCCGCGAACACCTGACGCGGGTCGACTGGGCACGCGCGCTCGAGAGCCGCTTGACGCACGGTCAGCGGGTCGTGCTCGCGCGCGAGGCGCCGACGCACCTGCGCGTTCCGAGTGGTTCGAACGTGCCGATCGACTATCAGGACGGCGAGGTCCCGACCGTTTCGGTGCGGCTGCAGGAACTGTTCGGTCTCGGCACGACGCCGACCATCGCCGCAGGACGCATGCCCTTGCTGCTCAAGCTGCTGTCCCCGGCGGGACGCCCCGTCCAGGTGACCCGCGACCTGGAGAACTTCTGGAGGTGCACCTACCATGAGGTCAAGAGGGACTTGAAGGGACGCTACCCGAAACACTACTGGCCCGACGATCCGTACGGTGCCGAGCCGACGCGGCGGGTCCGTCCGCGATGAGCGATCCCGTCGCGCGCCGACCCCGCACGGCGCCGGACCCGCGCTCGACCGCACGCTGGCTCGCGCTCGGCGTCGCGCTGCTGATCGCCTGGGGTTCGCTGTACCCGCTCGAATTCCGGATCCCGACGCCGCCCGAGTGGCATCGCCGGCTCGCGCTCCTGACCGCCCACATCCATTACCGGGCCGACCTGATCGCGAATTTCCTGCTCTACCTGCCGTTCGGTGCCGTCTGTCGCCTGAGCCTCGGCGGCGCCGGCCGCGAGCGTCGCACCGCGCTCGCGGCCGTGTTCGGCTCGGCGCTGTCGATGCTGCTGGAACTCACTCAATCGCTGACGCCGCATCGCGTGACGAACGTGTACGACTGGATCTGGAACACCGCCGGCGCGTCGGCCGGCGCGATCGCGGCCGCAATGTATCTGCGCATCGGCGAGCGCGGGACCCTGCGGGGGCTGCGCCATCCGCGTCCGCCGCTGGTTCCGGCGAGCCTCCTCGCGATCTGGCTGATCGGCGCCTTCGCGCCCTACGTCCCCGCGCACCGCGCGGCGTCGCTCGGTCGCCTGCTCGCGACGCTGCAGACCTCGCACGCGCTGCGCGCGGCGAGCGCGTGTGTCGCGCTCGGCACCTGGTGGATCATCGCCGAATGCGTTCGGCAGATCTGGCGACGACCGTGGGTGCTGCCGATCCTCGCCGCGTTGATCGGGCTGACCGCGCTCGATCAATCCCTCTTGGGCGATGAGCGTCGCAGCCTCGAGGAGCTGCTGGCGTGGTGCGTCGTACCGGCGCTCACGCTGCTCTCGATGCGCTGGCCGCGCCGCACGCGCGCCTGGATCACGGTCGCCGCGTGCGTCGCGGTGATGATCGCGACGAACGCGTGGCCGACGCCGCGGACCGCCGAGCTCGGGGCGTTCCACTGGGTTCCGTTCTCGGGCACCTTGCTCGCGTCGCGGGATTATCGGCCGCTGCTCGACACGCTGTTCCTCGAGGGCGCGTTGCTCTGGTCGCTGACGATCGCGCTGCGCCGAGCGTCGACCGCGTTCTGGTTCGCGTTCCTCGCGAGCGTCGCGGTCGAACTCGCGCGGCTGTGGACCCCGCCCCACCGCGCGGAGATCACCAACCCGTTGCTGGTCGTCGCGCTGCTGGTGGCATTCACCGCGGCGCGGCGCCATCAAGCGTACGCCGACGGCGGCGATGTTGAACTCGGACCGGCGCCGGAGCGGCGATGCGACGGATGATCCGCGACCGGTGCATCGAGCCGATGCGCAGACTTCTCCGGCAGGGCGTGAGCGCACGGGAACTCGCGCTCAGCGTCGCGCTCGGACTGGTCATCGGCAACATCCCGGTGCTCGGCGTGTCGACCGTGCTGTGCGTCGCGATCGCGGTGCGGTATCGGCTCAACCTCGCGGCGATCCAGGTCGCACAGGCCGCGATGGCGCCGACTCAATGGCTGCTGTGGCTGCCGTTCCTGCGACTCGGCGAATGGCTGACGCGGTCGCCACGCCTGCCGCTGACGGTCAGTGCAGGGAGGGCATTGCTCGCGGCGGGACCGGGCCACGTCACCGCCGCGCTCGGTGTCGCGACCTTGCAGGCGACGCTCGCCTGGCTCGTGGTCGCGCCGGTCGCGGTGTTCGCGTTGTATCGGCTCTTGACGCCGGTCCTCGCACGCGCGATCGCGGGAAAAGTGGCATGATTCGCCGATGACGACGAAAACGACGAAGACGATGTTCGCCGTGCTGTTGACGGGCCACGGCGGGTACGACCGGCTCGAGTGGCACGAGGACGTGCCGGTGCCCGCGCCGCGTGACGACGAGGTCCTGATCCGGATCGGCGCGGCCGGCGTGAACAACACCGACATCAACACCCGGACCGCGTGGTACTCGCGGGCGGTCACCGAGGGAACGACGCCGGCGGCGGCCGCGCGCGGCCTGGACGCCGCGCGCGCGGCGGATTCCGGATGGACCGGCACTCCGCTCCAATTCCCGCGGATCCAGGGCGCCGATGCCTGCGGACGCATCGTCGCGGTCGGGAACGGCGTCGCCGCATCGCGGATCGGCGAGCGCGTGCTGGTCGAGCCCGTGTTCCGAACGGCACCGGCGAGCGATCCGCGTGGCGCGATCTACTTCGGCTCGGAGTGCGATGGCGCGTTCGCCGAGTTCGCGCGCGTCCCCTCGCGGCATGCGCACCGGATCGACAGCCCGCTCGACGACGCCGAGCTCGCGTCGTTCCCATGCGCCTACTCGGCCGCGGAGAACATGCTGACCCGCGCCGGCGTCGGCGCCACGGACACCGTGCTGGTCACCGGCGCGTCGGGGGGCGTGGGCAGCGCGGCCGTGCAGCTCGCGCGGCGGCGGGGTGCGACCGTGATCGCGGTCGCCGATCCCAGGAAGTCCGACGAGCTCGCGGCGCTCGGCGCGTCGCGCACCCTCGCGCGCGACGTGAATCCGGTCGCCGCGCTCGGACCGGAGTCCGTCGACGTGGTCGTCGACGTCGTCGGCGGCCCCGCGTTCGCGTCCCTGCTCGAGGCGCTCGTGCGCGGCGGGCGTTACGCGACCGCCGGCGCGATCGCCGGCCCGGTCGTCGATCTCGACTTGCGAACGCTGTACCTGAAGGACCTGCGGTTGCTCGGCTGCACGGTGCTCGAACCCGAGGTGTTCCCGAACCTCGTCGCCGCGATCGAGCGCGGCGAGATCCGCCCGCTCGTCGCGGCCCGCTATCCGCTATCGCAGATCGTCGATGCGCAGCGCGCCTTCCTCGAGAAGCGCCACGTCGGCAAGATCGTATTGGTGCCGCCCGCGCGCTGAGTGCGCGCCGCTCACGGCGCGAGGCGGTGGTATTCGCCGAGGAGGCGGATGAGCTCGGCGTGCGGCAAGCCGTACACGGTGTAGCCATCGATCCCGGTCATCGTTCGCGCCGCGACCAGCGCATTGGTGATGGCTTCTTCGGTCGCCTGCACGGTCGCCTGGAATACGCCGTCGATGTCGCCGTTCGCGATCTCGGTCTCGACGACCGGTTGCGTCCGGTCCGGATCGTTCGCCTCGCCGGACGTCGAGAACGACAGGATCAAGTCGCCGGAACCATTCCCGGAGAATGAGCCGAGCCGCGCGAGGCCCATCGACGCCCGGCGCGCGACGCGATTCAATTGCGTCGATGACAACGGGACGTCGGTGCCGACGACGATCACGATCGAGCCTTGATCCGGCCGATGAAGGCCCCCGGCGTGAGTGGGCTCACAGCGTGGACGCTTGCCGGGCGGCGCGAGCGCCGGGTCGTAGCAGGGCAACCACCGGTTCGCGAGCGCATGGCCCACCGGCGCTCCGGCGATTCGCAGCGTGTCGCGCAAGCCGGTGTTGCACTGGACGAGCACGCCGACGACATAGCGGCGTCCATGCAGCGTGACGAGCCTGGACGCGGTGCCGATCCCGCCCTTGAAGCCGAAGCAGATCATCCCGGTGCCGCCGCCGACGTCGCCCTGCGCGACGGCCCCGCCGTGGGCACGGTCGATCGCGGCGATCGCGTCACGCTCATGGACGTGAAACCCTTCGATGTCGTTCAGGTAGCCGTCCCAGGTTTCCGAGACCACCGGCCAGATCGCGCTGCCGAAGCGGTGCGACGTCCACCGCATGATGCCCGCATACACCTGGCCGATCGCGTTCGTGTTGGAGATCCCGATCGGCCCGTAGGCGACCCCGAAGTCCTGCAGATAGGACTGTCCGGTCATCTCGCCGTTGCCGTTCAGGTCGAAGAAACCCGCATTCACCGGCGCATCGCTGCGCCTGCCCCGGGGCAGCACGACGGTGACGCCGGTACGCACCGGGCCGACGCCGACTTTCAATGCGCCAGACCCGCGGATCTTCGTGACCTGGCCGACTTCGACCCCCGGGACGTCGGTGATCGCGTCGTAGGGGCCGGGCGTGCCGTAGAACGGAACGCCAAGGGCGCGCGCCGGCGGGGTTCCGACCCCCGCCGCGCCGCACGCGCCAGCGGCTGCTGCCATCAGTGCGGCGACGCCGATTGCCACGAGCCGCTGACGGGATTCGCGCGTCGAGGACATCGTCCGACTCTACGAAGAATGCCCCGCGCGCGCAACCGCCCGCTCGGCCGCGGAGGCGCCGCCGGATCCGCGCTCGGCACGGCCGGTGTATCCTTCGCCTGGCGATGCACATCCGTCACCTGATCCCGCTGTTCGATCGCGCGCGCGACCGATCCGAGCCGCTCGTGCTGGCCACGGTCGTCGATACGATCGGATCGACCTATACCAAACGCGGCGCACAGATGCTCTTCACCCGCGACGAGCGCTACTCGGGCATGCTGTCGGGCGGCTGCCTCGAGACGGATCTCGCCGGTCACGCCCGCACGGTCGCGACCACCGGCAAGCCGCGGCGGGTGCGCTACGACCAGACCGGTCCCGACGCGGACCTCCTCGGCCTGGGGTCGGGTTGCGAGGGCACGATGGACATCCTGCTGCAGCGGCTCGACCCCGCCGAGCGCTGGGAACCGCTCGCCGGCATGCTCGAGGCGTTTCGCGCGCGACGCGCCGAATCGGTGCTGCTGGTCGTCGAGTCGAACGATCCGGGCATCCCGCTCGGCTCGGGGCTGTTCGAGGGCACCGGCGCCGCGTTCGGCGCCGGCCCGGACGGCGACGCGCGGATCGCGCGCACCCTCGCCGGCGCCCGCGCGGGCGTACCCGGCCCGCCGGCGACGCCGCAGCTGCATCAGGACGTCGTACCGGGAATCGACGCGCTGCGTCTGCCCGTCGAACCGCCGCCGCAGGTGTTGCTGCTCGGCGCGGGCCCCGATGCGCGCCCGGTCGCGGAGCTGTTCGCGTTCCTCGACTGGGACGTGACCGTCGCCGATCATCGCGCGCACTACGCCCAGTCGGAATTCTTTCCGCGCGCACGGGAGGTCCGCACGGCCGACTTGCGCTCGATCGTGGATTTCCTCGCCGAGCGGCGCACGGGCGCCGCCGCACCGCCGTTCGACGCCGCGGTGGTGATGTCTCATCATCTGGACACGGATCGCGAGTACCTGCGTGCGCTCGCGGGGACCGTGATTCCGTACGTCGGGCTGCTCGGTCCGGCGGGCCGGCGTGACAAGATCCTCGCGAGCCTCGGCGACGACGCGCACCAGTTGACGGACCGCTTGCACGCTCCGGTCGGCCTCGCGATCGGTGCGAGCACGCCCGCCGGCATCGCGCTGTCGATCGTCGCCGAAATCCACGCGTGCCTCGCCCGCGCGTGCGCGGGTTCGCGCGAGCATCCCGGCGCCTGACCGCGGGCGCCCGAGCGGCTCAGCGCCAGCCGCGGATTTCGTCGAACGAACGCAGCCGCCGCAGCTGCGGGAACAGCCAGGCACTCCACAACGCGCCGACCACCAGCGTCGCGACCCCGCCGGCGACGATCGCCGGCACGAGACCGAGCCAGGCCGCGGTCAGGCCGGACTCGAATTCGCCGAGCTCGTTGGAGGCGCCGATGAACATCGAATTCACCGCGCTCACCCGGCCGCGGATCTCGTCCGGCGTCGCGAGCTGCACGAGCACGTGCCGGATGAACACGCTGATCATGTCGCTCGCGCCGAGCACCACCAGCGCGACCATCGCGATCGCGAATCGATGGGTGAGCCCGAACACGACCGTCGCGATGCCGAACACGGCGACGCCCGCGAACATCGTCGGACCGACGCGCCGCCGTATCGGCTTGATCGCGAGCCACAGCGCGGTGAGTCCCGCACCGAGTCCTGGCGCGGCGCGCAGCAAGCCGAACTGCGCGGGCCCGGCGTGCAGCACATCGCGGGTGAACGCCGGCAGCAACGCGGTCGCCCCCCCGAACAGCACCGCGAACAGGTCGAGCGACAGCGCACCGAGCACCGGTTTGCGCCGCCAGACAAATCGCAATCCCTCGAGCAGGTCTCGCGCCTGTGCACCTTGCCGCCGGGATCCGACCCGGCGTCGAACCCGCATCAGCATCGCGAGCGAGAGCGCGAGCAATCCGGCGGCGCCGAGATAGACCGCGCCCGCCCCGTCGGTCGCGCCGAACCGCGTCTGCGCGAGCGCATAGACCGCGCCGCCGAGACTCGGGCCCGCGATCGTCGCGACCTGCGAGGTCGAGGAGCCGATCGCGACCGCGGCCGGCAGCGCCCCGGCTGGCACCAGGTTCGGCAGGAACGACTGCGCCGCCGGCATCTGGAACGCCCTCGCGACGCCGAGCAGCGCGAGGACCGCGAAGATC
>JAKBCG010000258.1 GCA_021808035.1 Pseudomonadota bacterium | reverse complement strand
CGGACTTGAACTCGATCGCGACGCTCATTGGGAGGCTCCCGGTTCCTTCGGACGACTCACCCGGTCGAGGATGATCGCGAGCAGCACGATCGCGAATCCCGCCTCGAAGCCCATCCCGACCTGCACCGTGTTCAGCGCCCGCACCACCGGAACGCCGAGACCGCCGGCGCCGACCAGCGCGGCGATCACGACCATCGACAAGCTCAGCATGATGCACTGGGTCACGCCGGCGACGATCGTCCGCGATGCGCTCGGCAGCTCGACCTTCCACAGCAGCTGCGTGGGCGTCGCGCCGAACGCCTCGCCGGCCTCGATCAGCGGGCGGGGCACCGACGAGATCCCGAGATGCGTGAGCCGTATCGGCGCCGGCAACGCGAAGATCACCGTCGAGATCAGGCCCGGAACGACCCCGAGCCCGAACAGCACCAGCGTCGGGATCAGGTACACGAACGTCGGCAAGGTCTGCATCAGATCGAGTACCGGGTGCATCGCCGCGTACAATCGCGGCCGGTGCGCGGCGGCTATCCCGAGCGGCACGCCGATCGCGGTCGACAGCACGGTCGACACGATCACCAGCGACAGCGTTTCCAGGGTCTCCGCCCAGTAGCCCTGGTTCAGGATGAACAGCAGCGCGAGCGCGACGAACAGCGCGAGGCGCCAGGACCGGCGCAGCGCCCAGACCGCGAGCGCGACGATCACGATGAACACCGGCGCGGACACCACCCGCAGCACCGCGGTCAATCCGTCGACGGTGAAACCGATCGTACCGGACACGCCGTTGAAGAAGCGGGTGCCGTGCGCCTTGATCACGTCGATCATCCGCGCGACCGCGTCACCGACCGGGATCTTGTGCGCGACGATCCATTGCTCGAAATCGGCCGGTGTGTGCTTCGGTCCCCCGGCGATCACCGCGGCGCCGACCGGCGCCCCGTCGAACATCGTGACCCCCTTCAACCAGCCGTTCACCGTGCCCGCGTGCGCCTTCAACCACGCGGCGGCCGCGGCGCGCGGCTGTTCGTGCCGGTCCAGGATCGCATCCATCATCTGGTTCTCGCCTTGCAGCGAGAACTGCAGGTTCTCGAGCAGGCGGCCGACGTTCGGGCATTGCGCGAGGTAGTGCGCGCGCGTGACCGTGTACACGGTCGCGCCGCCGAAGTTCGGCCCGAACACCGCGTCGCCGCCGTTCAGGTAGCGCAGGTCGAAGCGCATGTTCATCGGATGCGGTTCCCACGCGAGGAACACGATCGGCTGTTTCGCCTGGAACGCGCGCGCGACCTGCGCGAGCATGCCTTGCTCGCTCGACTCGATCAGATGGAAGTTGCCGAGGCCGAACAGGTCCTTCTTCAACATCAGCAGGATCTTGCGGTTGCCGTCGTTGCCCGGTTCGATCCCGTAGATCCGGAATTTCAGCTGTGGTCCGAACCGCTCGATGTCGGCGAAGCTCTTCAAACCGGCGGCGTAGGTGTACGCGGGGACCGCGAGGGTGTATTTCGCGCCGACGAGGTTCGCGCGCACGACGTCGATCGTGCCGGCGGCGACATAGCGATGGCGGTCGGCCTTCTGGGTCGGCATCCAGTTGCCGAGGAACACGTCCATGTCGTTGTCCGCGAGCGATGCGAACGTGACCGGCACCGACAGCACCGTGATGCGCGGCGAGTAGCCGAGCCGGCGCAGCAATTCGGTGGTGATCGCGGTCGTCGAGGTCACGTCCGTCCAGCCGACGTCGGAGAAGCGCACGATCCGACAACTGGCCGGGTCGGCCGCGGCGTGCGCACCGATCGGCACGCCAACGAAAGCCAACACGAGCAGGCGCAAGCACAGCCCCACGACCGCCGTCGCGCGCGGTCGGCGGGTATTGACCGGGACCGCTGCACGGTCGCATGATGAGGTCCGGGCACACCCGTTTGAACGTACGTTTAACAAGGGTTCGCCAGTGCTCAACGATTGTTTCCTAATCAATTGAAATTATTGATCGATTATAATTTTTCCGATCGTAGACGAATTTCCGGCGGTCGTCCATAACGGACGGTCGCGACCGCATCGAGGATTCTCTGCATTGAACAACCACTCAACTCCACGTGCCGACGCCGCGCGGGCCGCGGTCGAGGACATGCGCCGACGGCAACTGATCGATGTCACGATCGACAGCCTAGCGGAAGTCGGATTCACAGGCACGACCCTCGCGCAGATCGCCGCGCGCGCCGACGTCTCGCCCGGCCTGGTCGCGCATTACTTCGGCGACAAGGATGGGCTGCTGGTGGCCGCGTTCCGCTCGCTCGCCCGCCGGGTCGGCGACCACGTCCGCGCACGCCTGCGCCGCGCGCATACGCCGCGGGGGCGCATCCAGGCGGTGATCGACGCAAATCTCGCGCCCGAGGAATTCGAACGGCGCAGCGGCACCGCGTGGCTGCAGTTCTGGGGACAGACCCTGCAGCTCGAAGGCTTGCGGCGCGTCCAGTCGGTCTATCAACGCCGCACCCTCTCGACCTTGAAGGCGTCGCTCGCGAAGCTCGTGCCGGCCGAGCAGGCGGGGCGGATCGCGGCGATGATCGCGGCGATGATCGACGGCGTGTACCTGCGCGCCGCGCTGTCGGAGTGGCGCGAGGCGGACAGCGAGTCCGCCAGGGCGCTGGTGACCGCGTTCGTCGACGGCCGCCTGCGCGAAATCGCCTCCACCGTCGCGGCGGAGCCGCCGGAACCCACAGCCGCCGCGGGTGCGGCACCAGCGGTGCCGCGCGCTGGCGAGCGTTTTGCGACCATCAATCCCGCAACCGGCGCGGTGCTCGCGCACTTCACCGTCGCCGGCACGGGCGACGTCGACGCCGCGGTCGAGCGGGCGCGCCGCGCCCAGGCCGACTGGGGTTCGTGGCCGGGCGCTCAGCGTGCCCGCGTGCTGCGGCGGGCGGCGGCGTTGATCCGCGAACGCAATGACGCGCTTGCGGAACTCGAGACCCTCGACACCGGCAAGCCGATCCAGGAGACCCGCGTCGTCGACGCGATCTCGGGCGCCGAGTGCTTCGAGTATTTCGCGTCGATCGCGCAGACCTTGAGCGGCGAGTACGTCGATCTCGGCGCGCAGGCCTTCGGCTACACGCGCCGCGAACCGCTCGGCGTCGTCGCCGGGATCGGCGCGTGGAACTATCCGCTGCAGATCGCCTGCTGGAAGAGCGCGCCGGCGCTCGCCTGCGGCAACGCGATGTTGTTCAAGCCGGCGGAGGTCACCCCGATGACCGCGGTCAAGCTCGAGGAGATCCTCCTCGAGGCGGGCCTGCCGCCCGGCGTTTTCCAGGTCGTGCAAGGTTTCGCGGACACCGGCCGGGCGCTCAGCCGCCACCCGGGCGTCCGCAAGGTCTCGCTGACCGGCGAGGTCGGCACCGGCAAGGCGGTGATGAACGACGCATCCGCGACGCTGAAATACGTGACCCTGGAGCTCGGCGGCAAGTCGCCGCTGATCGTGTTCGAGGATGCGAAGCTCGACAACGCGGTCGGCGGCGCGCTGCTCGCGAATTTCTACTCGTCCGGCCAGGTCTGCTCGAACGCCACCCGGGTGTTCGTGCATCGCTCGATCAAGGCCGCGTTCCTCGAGCGGCTGCTCGCGCGGGTCGCGGCGATGCGGATCGGCAATCCGTTGGACCCCGCGACCCAGGTCGGCCCCCTGGTGAGCGAAGCGCACATGCACAAGGTGCTCGGCTACATCGAGCGCGGCAGGGCGGAGGGCGCGCGCGCGCTGATCGGGGGGGTGCGGGTGACGACCGGCGACCTCGCGAACGGATTCTACGTCGCGCCCACGGTGTTCGACGGCTGCCACGACGACATGACGATCGTCCGCGAGGAGATCTTCGGGCCGGTGATGTCGATCCTCGACTTCGACGACGAGGACGACGTCGTCGAGCGCGCGAACGCGACCGAGTTCGGACTCTCCGCGGGCGTGTT
>JAKBCG010000257.1 GCA_021808035.1 Pseudomonadota bacterium | reverse complement strand
AAAGTACCCGAAGAAATTCGGCGACTGCCAATGGGTGATTCCGGGCAGGATCAGCCGCTCGACGTCCGCGAGCACGGCATCGAAGGGCTCGCCCCGAACCGGCGCGCTTTGCGGCAGCTGCGCGCGAAGTTCGCCCGGCTGGGCGCGCGAGAGCACCGGCAAGCGTTCGACGCGCTCCAGATAATCGGCGATCCAATCGACGACGGCGTACCCTTGACGCCGGAAATCGTCCGAGGACAGATGAAAGGTCTTTTCTTCGGACATGCCCGCGCCGTTCGTGAATCGCCCCGCCGGCCGATGCGGCCGCGCGCGCTATTGCAAGCCGCAGAATCCGCCGCCGCAGGCGCCGGATCCGCAGGCCGGCGCGCCGCAGCCGGCCTCGCCCGGCGTGGGACCCGCGGTGCCCGCCGATCCGATGTAGCCGGCCGAGATCAATTTTTCGACCGGCGCGCGCGGATCCGTCATGCCGGGCGCGATGCCGGCGCGCTCGCAGACCTCGCCCCAGGTGTTCAGTCGTTCGTCCATCTTGTGACGCACTTCGACCACGCGACCGTTGCTCGTGCACTGATATTCGTAGGTAGGCATCGTCCGAACGTCCTTGCAAATCCAAACCATGGCCGCCCCGCGCACCGCGCGGGACTCGAGCGCAAGTATAACCCGGGCCGGCGGCGCGGCGGGTGTGGTATGGTCCCGCAGCGATGCGCGCCAATGTACGCGCGCGGGAACGATCCTCTAGATGCAGCCGCTTTTCGACGACGCCCGTGGCCTGCGACCAGGCCCCGAGAGCGGACCCGCGGCGGACGGCATACGCGGTCCGCAGCTCGCGGTCGCGGTCGACGATCCGCGGCGCCTGCGGACGATCGCCACCGCCGCCGCGCAAGCCCGTGTCGGCGGGTGCACCGATGGTGCCCGCGCGACCCACTGGTACTTCGGCAGCGAGTTCTGCGAGCATTTGTTCCCGTCCCGCGCCGCCCTGCAACGGGGAGTCGCGACGGCCGACCGCGACGGCTTGACCTTGGTGCTGTTGACGCCGGTCGCGAACGACGCGCTGATCGAACGGATCGAGGCGAGCACCAGCGAGCTGCCGCGGCACGCCGAAATCGTCGTGAACGACTGGGGCGTCGCGCGACGCTTGCGCGCCGCCGATCCCGATCGCATCCTGATCGCCGGCCGCCAGCTCTCGAAGACGATCAAGGATCCGCGCCTGCCCTCGCCCGCGTGGCTCGCGCCGTTCGCGAGCGGTTATGCGAACGACGCGTTTCATCGTCTGCTACGGCGGCTGCGCATCGCAAGAGTAGAACTCGACGTGCCGCCGTTCGCGACCGCGACCACGTTCGAGGTCGGCGGCTTCGCGGTGTCGGCCTGGGTGCCGTACGGCTATGTCGCGAAAGGCCGGATCTGCAAGATCGGCTCGACGAGCCAGGTGCGGGCGGCCAAATTCTCCCCGGGCGGCCGGTGCCGGCGCGAATGCCGGCGAGTGAGCGAGATCGACGCGCAATCGCCGGCGCCGGCCGCGACACCGGTCACCTGCGTCGGCAACACGCTGCTCTACCGGCATGGCAAAGCCGAATCGGCCGCGGTGCGCGCCGGCGTCGACGCCGGTCGGATCGACCGGATCGTCGTCGGCGAGGACTGAGCGCATGAGAGTGACCGCCCCGATCAGCCGCCTCGAGGAAATCGAGACCCTGGCCGCCGCCGGCGCCGACGAGATCTATTGCGGCGTGGTCCCGGACGAGTGGATCGCGCGGTTCAACAGCGGCGCTGTCAATCGACGGCTCTTCGGCAACCTGCGGGGCCTCGAAGCGCTGCGCGACGCGATCGATCGCGCGCATCGGCACGGCCGCTCGTTGTTCCTCGTGTTGAACGCTCCACACTACGGCGCCGCGCACCAGCGCGCGTTGCTCGATCTCGCGCAGCGCTTCCGCGATTTCGGCGGCGACGCGGTGATCGTCGCCGATGCCGGCTTGATCGCCGAGTTGCACGAACGGGTCGAGGGGCTGCGCGTGCACCTGAGCTCGGTCGCCGGCTGCCGCAATTCCGCGGCCGTCGAGTTCTATCGGGATCTCGGCGTGCGCCGGGTGATCCTGCCGCGCGACGTCACGGTCGGCGAGATCGCGGCGATCTGCGCGAACGCGCATGATCTCGAGATCGAGGCCTTCGTGCTGAACGACGGCTGCGTGTTCGAGGAAGGGCTGTGTCATTCGATCCACCTGCCGGCCAAGCTCGGCGGCCCGATCTGCCTCGACCGGCGCACGCCGCGATACGTCGGACGCCACGGCCGCGGGATCCCGGAGCGCCTGGGGGCCGAACTCGACGCCAACGACGCCGACTACCGCGACTGGCTCTGGTATCGATTCGGTTGCGGGTTCGCGACGACGGCCAAGGGCCATCCCTATGGCCCTTGCGGCCTTTGCGCCGTGCCACAACTGGCCGCCGCGGGACTCGCGTCGGTCAAGATCGCCGGCCGTGAGCGCTCGACGGCCCAGAAGGTCGCGAGCGTCCGCATGGTGCGCGCGGTCGTCGACCGGGCGCTGCGCGGGGAGGATCGCGAGGCCGTGCGGCGATTCGCGGTCTCGATCCGTGGCGTCGAGGAACGGTGCCGAACCGGCTACATGTGCTACTACCCGGAAGTGCGCGCGGGCGTGCCCTGACCCCAATCGATCATCCGGCGCTATAATGGCGCCAATCGATGGATTCAACCGAGGAGATTTCCATGGCTGATCGCTCCCTCCGCTCCGGCAATCCGGGCCTGAACGACAAGACGTTCGCGAAGGTCCCGGTCGCGGGCGCGGCCGAACCGATGACCTTGTCCGGAACGATCAACAAGTCGTTCCTGTTGTTGATCGCGCTCATGCTGGCGGCGCTGTGGCCCTGGTCGCAGTACCTGTCCAGTGGGAACGTCGCGGTGATCGGCCCGGCCCTCGGGTTCGGCGCGATCGGCGGCCTGGTGCTCGCGCTGATCATCAGCTTCAAACCCACCACCGCCCCCTATCTCGCGGTGCCGTACGCGCTGCTCGAGGGTCTCGCGATCGGCGGCCTGTCGGCAATGCTCGAGAGCCGCTATCCAGGCATCGCGATCCAGGCGGTCGGACTGACCTTCGGCGTGTTCGCCGTGATGCTGGTCGCGTATCGCACCGGCCTGATCCGGGCGACCGAACGGTTCCGCGCGGTCGTGCTCGCGGCGACCGGCGGCATCGCACTCGTCTATGTGGTCACGATCGTGCTCAGTTTCTTCCACGTGCAGACACCGGTGTTCAGCCTGACCGACTCCTCCCCGCTCAGCATCGGCATCTCGCTGGTGATCGTCGGCGTCGCCGCGCTGAACCTGATCCTGGACTTCGACATCATCGAGACCGGGGTCGCACGCGGCGCGCCGCGCTACATGGAGTGGTACTGCGGATTCGGCCTGCTGGTCACGCTGGTCTGGCTGTACATGGAGATCCTGCGTCTGCTCGCGAAGATGCGCAACAACTAGCCGGCACGGGAGCCCGGGCTCGGCCGCGCGCGGCCGAGCTTGGCCTCCACCTCGAGCACGTGACGCGTGGTCGCCAGCACGCTGTCGGCGTTCAGGCTCATCGAATCGATCCCGATCTCCACGAGGAATTCCGCGATCTCCGGATAATCGGACGGCGCCTGCCCGCAGAGCCCCGAGTGGATTCCGTTGCGCCGGCAGCCTTCGACCGCGAGACGGATCATCCGCTTGACGCCCTCGTCCCGCTCGTCGTAATCGAACGCGACGATCTCGCTGTCACGATCGACACCGAGCGTGAGCTGCGTGAGGTCGTTCGAGCCGATCGAGAACCCATCGAAGCGCTTCGCGAATTCGTCGATCGACAGCACGTTGTTCGGGACCTCGCACATCGCATAGACCTGCAGTCCGTTCTTGCCGCGCTCGAGGCCGAATTCGGCCATCTTCGCGAGCACCTCGTCGGCCTCGCGGACCCG